>CAZRYJ010000118.1:0-6377 GCA_964604245.1 uncultured bacterium
ATCTAACCAACAAATAACATGTAACCATATCTATCGGATAAATATCAAAGAAACAATGGAGTTACAACTATAAATACTTACTTTAGGGAAAAACATCAAAAATTCTTGAATTTCTTTGATTCTGTCCTTTATGTAAATGTATTAGAACATATAGAAGAGGACAAAAAAGAACTAAGTTACGCCTACAAAACCATTAAACAAAACGGACATATCCTGATTTTCGCGCCTGCGCTATCATGTTTATACAGTGAATTTGATAAAAAAATAGGTCATTTCCGCAGGTATTGTAAAAAAGGACTTATAAATATTATCAGAGAAAGCGGCTTTTCAATAGAAAATATCCGGTATTTTGATTTAGCCGGAATAATACCCTGGTATATTGTATTTGTTCTTCTTAAAAAAACAACAACTAATAAAGCGAATATTTCCTTGTACGACAAATTAGTAGTACCGCCAATGCGGTTATTGGAAACTCTCATACCTCCACCAACCGGCAAGAATTTGTTGCTAATCGGAAAGAAAATTTAATATTACCGAAGAGACACAGTATAATTGCAAATGATTTTTATAATTATATTAAAGTTTAAGGCTCCCTTCCCTCTACCTTGACTAACACTAAAATTCATTTATATTAAAACCCAGATAACACAAAATTTTTATATTTATTATGAGAGGTAAATTTGAAATTAACAGTAGTAATACCGGTTTATAACGAAAAAAATACGATTCTAAAGGTCATCGAAAAAGTCAAAAAGGCTCCCGTGGAAAAAGAAATTATTATCATTGATGACGGATCGAATGACGGGACAAAAGAAGTATTGAATAGTATGGCAAAAGAACAAAGAAAAGATATACAATTCATACATCTCAGGAAAAATATGGGAAAAGGACAGGCAATCAAAAAAGGGTTTTCATTGGCAAAAGGAGATTATGTAATAATTCAGGACGCCGATCTCGAGTATGATCCGGATGAATATCCTAAACTACTTAAACCTCTATTGAATAAAGAAACAGATGTCGTCTTCGGTTCAAGACTTCTTAATAAAACATCCAAAGGCAATTGGTTATTACATATAGGAAGAGTTTCAATTACCTGGGTAGCAAATATTCTATTCAGAAGTAACTTAACTGATGCTTACACCTGCTATAAATTACTTCCAAATGAGTTAGTTAAGGATCTAAACATAACCGCAAACGGCTTTGAGTTAGAAGCCGAACTTACAGCCAAAATACTTCTCTTGGGAAAACGAATAAAGGAAGTACCTATCAGTTACAATCCCCGTTCCACGAAAGCCGGAAAAAAGATTACATGGAAAGATTGGTTTGGAGGTGTGGCAATGTTTCTTGTTTTGAGATTTAAGAACAATTGATTAAGATAAAATACAAATTTTATTTAGCTTTACTATTATTTAATAATTCTTTTTCTGAAAGAAACATGTTAAACACCGAACAGGAACGACAGTACTTTGGCAAAAGTCCAGAAGATATGGCCACTGCTAAGAACTATTACAAATGGATTATTTTAAAAAAATCAAAGCACAATTTCTTTAAATAAAGTTTATATAAAAGGAGAAAAACTATGCAACTTAACATAAAAGATAGATGTGAAGCGTGTGGGCACCCTATGAGGTGCTGGGACATAAGTCCAAACTGTACTTTGTTAAAGTGTCCGAAATGCTATCATATAAAGCGTAATCTTAAACAGTGCAATGCCCACGCACGGGAACACGCTTGGGGGGGCAGTAAATTCTATGACAAAATAAGAAGTAATTTAACTATTAGAAGATTAAACAGATTCATCAGATTAATTCCTAACAATAAACAACTAAGTATCTTAGAGATCGGTTTTGGTAGCGGAAATCTACTCCTAAAATTCCTCGAAAAAGGATACAAAGTTCACGGAATAGAAGCAGAATATTTACAAATAGATATATGTAAACCTGTAAAAAAGTACGGGACTCTCTATTTTGGCAAAGCTGAGGATATACAATTGGCAAAAGAAAAATTCGACTTGATATACGGCATTCACGTAATTGAGCATCTTGATGACCCTATAGTTATTTTCAAAAAGTGTTATAGCGCCCTAAAGAAGGGGGGCGGTTTATACTTCATCACTCCTAATAGCATATCCGGAGGGTTGACTATTTTTAGAGATAAATGGTGGAATCTTGAGGATCCAACTCATATAAGATTTTTTTCCCCTCAATCCATAAATATCATGTTAAATAGAGCAGGATTCAGAGAAATAGAAACAAGAATCCCCTTATGGGACAGTTTAACTCTTGAGATTAACAGTTTCTTTAGACTTTTTAAACAAAAATCAAAGAGCCATGGAATCATGAGCAATAATTCAATATATTTATTAAATACTATAATTTTCCCATTCGCTCTTGCCACTCGCATGATTTATCCGACAATTTCTCCGAGCTTAGAAGTAACAGCAAGGAAACCTTTATAATAATATTTTTTAAACGCCGTCCGAAAGCAAGTTTGCAGTTTATTTATACTGACATAAGAGGTAGGATTTTAATTGATCGGACTAAATCCGTATAATTTCTTGACTTACTTTAATACAATTCACTTTTAACTTTCAATAAATTAAATTCAATATCCACCCAACGAAAAGAGCAGAAGAAACCATTATTATTGAAGCCTTAAGCGTATCCCAGAATTTCAATTCTTTAAACAGTACAACAAAGGTCGCAACACATGGGAAATACATAGTAAGAACAACAGAAGCGGTAATCAGTTGTCCCATGGACAACCCCAGAGGCGCGAGCATACCTATCGCCACATCTTTACGCAAAAAACCGATAAATAAGGCAGCTATAGCCTCTGCGGGAAGACCCAGAACTTTGGTAAGCAACGGTCCAAAAATTTTAGAAATAAGATTTATAAAACCCAAAATATAAAATAAATTTACGATTAAAACACCGATTAAAACAAACGGTAGAGCTTCCTTAAGAAACCAACTCACTCTAAGCCAAACTTTCTTAAGCAACCCCTTAAAGTAAGGGACTCTGTACGGAGGTATTTCGGTAAATATCTCAGGGCTATCCCCCGAAACATATCTAGCCATTAACTTACCAACAACGATCCATACTAAAAACAATGTTATAAAAACCGGAGCAATTCCTCTAACCCCATATTTACCTAACAAACCAAATATCATCGCAATTTGAGCCATGCAGGGAATCGAAATTGACATAACTGTCGCAGCGATAAGCCTTTCTCTTCTCGTTTCCATGATCCTTGTTGCCAGAACACCCGGTACATTGCAGCCGAAAGCAAGTAACATAGGCACAATACCCATTCCATGAATACCGATCTGATGCATAAAACGATCCATAAGTACCGCAAGCCGGGGCAGATATCCCGTATCTTCAAGAATCGAAAGAACAAAATAGAAACTGATAATATAGGGCAAAACGGCAGCTATAGGAATAAATAAACCGGTGCTTAAAACTCCAAACGATTGATAAAAATCGATTTTTCCGTCAATAAATTCTCCTATCAGAATTTTGTGTAATAGATTAGAATCGCCTAAAAAAGCAGAAAATTTCAATAAAACAGGAGCCCATAGATTTTCAAATATCGGTTCAAAAACAAAACCTATCAAACCCTCTCCTATTAAGCGTATAATTAGAAAAGATAAAAATAAAACTATACCTGCAAAAGTTACCCCAAGCACAGGATGCGTAGAAATCTCTTCCAGAATTTGAAGAAATGTATGATGATGATGCTCAATAATTTGAGTCTCCTTAATAATTTTACCAACTAAATTCCAGGTATCTTTTTCCTTTACTTTAAAGTTCGAGGGTGTTGCCTTACTTAACTTTTCTCTTAATTCTTGAATGCCATAACCGGTAATCGCCACAGTAGGTATTACCGGAACCTTCAGAAGTTCGCTTAGTTTCCGAATATTTATAGTTATTCCCTTGTGTTTTGTCTCATCCCAAAAATTAAGCAGAACAATAACAGGAAACTTTGTAGATAATAGATGAAGAGTGAGGTTGAGATTCCTTTCAAGATTTGTCGAGTCAACTACGTTTATAATTACAGTTTCTTTCGGATTGCTCTCATCAATAAATTTTTCAGCTACTTTTTCTGCGGGCGAGTCCGGACGAAGAGAATAAGTCCCGGGAACGTCAACTACTTCAATATCCTTATTTTCTATCCGAGTTTTACCGACAAGATATTCAACAGTAGTCCCCGGATAATTTGAAGCAATAATCTTTACACCGGTTAAACGAGTAAATATTGCACTTTTTCCCACATTGGGATTGCCAAACAATAAAATCCTTTTCATTCACTTACCTCTTCAACAAGTATAGAACTTGCCATTCCTCTACCCACCGCAATTTCACAATTTCCGATTCTAATTAAGATAGGCCCAAAAAAGGGCTGCACCGATAATTTTATTATAACAGTACCTTCTCTTATACCCATATTGGAAAATCGCCTGCACAAATTTCTTCTCCCCCCGCCTCTACCTCTTACACCTCCCATACCTTTTCCACCTCTACCACCTCTTCTGGTTTCTTCAATAGATTTCACAACAAGGGGAACATTTTTTCTCGCCTCAAGAAGGGATATCATAATTCCCATAAACCTCTTTAGATTTAAGAAAGGAACTCATTTTATTACACGTTTCTTCCGAAACTACATGCTCAATACCACAGGCGTCTTTATCCGCAACATTTTTGTCAACATTCAAAATATTAATCAAAAAACTCCGTATCAATTTATGCTTTCTATAAATAGCTTGCCCTATTTCATTACCCTTTTTCGTTAACTCTATATATCTGTATTTTTTATGTTTTATCAAACCCCTGTCCTTCAAAGCTTTTAACGCATAATTAACACTGGCAAGAGAAACATCCATGTGAGCCGCGATATCTGTAACTCTCGCTACCTTTTCTTCCTCGCATATTTCACATATAGCTTCAAGATAATCTTCCCTGCTTTTTGTTAATTCCATTTTTACCTCCAATGTTAGATATCTCTAACATTATAAGGCAAATATATCTTTTGTCAAGCCCCATTGATAAATGAAATATTAAAATTCAAAAAGCAAAATTACAAAAAAATAAAAAAGATTAGCCACTAAGTCACCAAGGCGCAAAGAACAAAAAATAATCTGTGTAATTAGATAATTTGTTGTTACTATTAGGTTTTGTGGGATGGGTTTTGAGCAAATACAATAAAATTGGGTGTGGGGCTTTGTGTCTTAGTGTCTTTGTGGCAATTAAATAGCGGCTTTGCCGCAATATGGTTTGACTATTTTAAAAAAATCATTATATTAAATATAGCGAAACAGACATTCTATAAAAAGAGCTTTGCTGGTACGGAACCATAAGTTAAATGTAAGGGTCATACTAAACAAAAGGAGGCTTTCCATGAAAAAAAACGCACTAATTGTGATTATTCTTTTTTTAATTCTCGGGTGCGGAGAAGACAAAGGTAAAATTAAAATTTGGCTAATAGATGCACCACCACCACAAGATGTTGAGCACATATATTTAACAATAATGGGAGTTGGAATAAGAAATGCAGAAGGGGAAGCTACAACTCTTCAGAACAATCCATATACAGTGGACATTGTGGGGCTTATCGGCGGACGTGCTGGGGCACTTACGTATAACTATCGGACTGGCGGCAGTTTTATCGATGTGGAACCCGGAGATTATACCAGTGTATTGTTATTATTAGCCGAGATAAATTCCGTAGTGAGAGACAGTGTACAAGATTCACTATTAATTCCCGAAGAAACGCCAGTAGAATATGAACTTGAGGAAGACTTCACCATATTCCCCGGGGAGTACCTCACAATTGTCATTGATTTTGATGCCTCAAAATCAATAAATTGGGAGTCGCAACCCTATGAGCTTACTCCTTCATTTAGAATATTTCAAAGTTCAACTGCAGGATTCATACTGGGAACAGTAAAAGATACCTCAGGAGCATGTGTGAAAATTGCTGCCGTACAGGCTGCAAGTTCAACGGATACCATGGCAACATTATCAGTAGACCTAGACACTACATATTCATATTGTTTAATAATTCCCGAGGGTACTTATGATATTAGTGCCTCCGCAGACGGTTATACTATATCCGATACCATATATGAAAGAGTAGACGTAATTAGAGATTCCGTTTTAACAGATTATAACTTTACGCTTGAATAACCAAACAAAATTGATTGTAAAGATTCAGTAAGAAGTTAGAAGCCGGGGTGGGCATATGTTATAATTACTTTATAACGTAAACAAGGAGGTATATCACATTTTATGTAGTGATATATTTGCCGGCACCCCGGAGTAATTTAATTTATATAAGAAATATAAAAAAGCGCAAGGGGGTATTTTTAAAATCTA
>CAZRYJ010000119.1:0-367 GCA_964604245.1 uncultured bacterium
ACAAAGAAATTATTTTAGCTCCCTCTGAAATCATTTCCAAAATTCCAATGAAAATTCAATCGAGGGGCTTCTGTGCTCGCAAGAGTATAGATGATGTCTCTGTACATCACCTCAAGCCCCCCGATTTTTTTATTGAATGATTCTAAATTGAAAAATGGCTATATAAAAGAGGATTTGAATCTCATTTTCATGGGCGAAAGTAACGTTAATATTGTTTGTTCCGCTTTACCTGCCGGAGATGAAAGCGATGAAGACCGAAGAATTGCTCTATTTGCACATAATACAATGGAACTAAAAGAACCCCAGAAAGCGTTTGATATCAAAAGCGACCTGCTTACTTCCCTGCTCGACAACATACCCGACCATA
>CAZRYJ010000119.1:377-6351 GCA_964604245.1 uncultured bacterium
TATTCAGGCGAGTAAATCGGTTGCCGAACAGTTCGGAGTCAAAAGCGTAGGCGACCTGATTGGTAAAACGGATTACGATTATTTTACCAAAGAACATGCAGAATTAGCTTACAGGGACGAACAGGAAATAATAAAAACGGGTAAGCCAATCGAAAGAAAACTCGAGAAAGAAACTCACCCCGACGGTAGAATAACCTGGGCCTCGACAACCAAGATGCCGCGCTATGACGAAAACGGTAATATAATAGGGATTTTAGGTATCTCAAGGGACGTGACGGAGAAGATAAAACTGGAAGAGAAGCTGAAAGAGCGTCTTGACAAACTCGGAGAAGAAGTCCTGTTCAAAAGCAGGCTGCTTACTTCACTTCTGGATAATATACCCGACCGTATTTACTTCAAGGATAAAAAAAGCCGTTTTATCGCAGTAAGCGAATCGCTTGTCCGCTGGCTCGGGGCAGTCAACGCCAAGGAAATGATGGGTAAAACCGACTTCGATTATTTCACTATGGAACACGCAAAACCCGCATACGAAGATGAACAGGATGTAATGAAAGCAGGTAGACAAATCGAAGGCAAAGTCGAAATGGAAACTCATCCAGATGGAAGAACAAACTGGGTGTCCACCACCAAAATCCCGAGATACGACGAAAAGGGCAATGTGATAGGCACGCTTGGAATATCCAGAGATATAACGGATAAAGTACTCGCAGAGAAAAGACTTGAGGAAACCGCTAACAAGTTACAAACAATCGTCAACGCAGTCAGTGAAGGTCTTGCAATTGTCGGTGAAGACTACGTAATCCGTGAGGCAAACGATTTTCTCTGTACGCTATTCGGCTTAAAGAGAGAAGAAGTAATAAACAAGAAATGCAGCGAGATATTCCCTCCGTGGGAAGATTCCTGCCAGGCTTGCCCGCTCGGAAAATTATTCAACAATAGCGAGGTTTCACCTGTCAGCGAAAAGACAAAGGTTTCTAAGAACGGTTCGATAAGATATTTCAACATTCAATGTTACCCGATTCCGAATTATGACGGCAAGGTGCTTAAGAGCGTCATTTCGATAAACGATATAACCGAAAGAAAAAACATGGAGAAGAAAAACATACAAAACTACAAGAGAAAAATGAAAAATCTGTCTCATAAGCTAACCCTTGCCGAAGAACAAGAGAGAAAAAGAATTGCGACCGACCTTCACGCTGATATAGGACAAACTCTCGCTTTTTTAAAACTTAAAATAGGTGAATTGAGAGGTAAAAATTCTTCTCCGAATATGGAAAATTCTCTGACGGAAGTTTATGACCTTGTCCAGAATGCCATAACCTCAGCACGTTCATTGATGGCACAGATAAGCCCCACGATTCTCTATGAACTCGGTTTCGTTCCGGCTGTCGACTGGCTTGCAGAACATATTCTCAAAGAAAACGGCATCAAATATGACTTCAGCGACGACGGTAAAGAGAAGCCGCTGACCGACGACCTCCGCATCCTGCTGTTTCAGGCTGTGAGAGAACTGCTGGTAAACATAAGAAAACACGCAAGGGCAAAAAAAGTTACGATATCCATAGGAAGAAACAAGAATAATATTCAGATAGAGGTCAAAGACGACGGAGTTGGTTTCGATATTTCCGCACTGGATTCATATTGTGAAAAGGACATAGGGTTTGGCCTGTTGAACATCAGAGAGCGTATAGATATTGTGGACGGACACTTCGAAATCGAATCATATAAAAACAAAGGAACAAAAATAATATTGAAGGCACCTATAAATATATAAAGGAGTGATAGATGAGCATAAAGATAATGATAGTTGACGAGCATAAAATTTTAAGAGAAGGATTATCTACATTAATCGCAAAACAACCGGATATGGAAATAATCGGAGAAGCAACGGATGGAAGAGAAGCTCTGGATTTAGCAGATAAACTTTCCCCTGACCTTATTTTGATGGACGTTACCATGCCTAATCTCAACGGAATAGAAGCAACCCGCAAAATCAAGTCAAAAAACTCGGATATAGAGATAATAGCGCTTTCTCTACATTCCGACAGAAGATACGTTCTGGGCATGATAGATGCGGGAGCTTCCGGATATTTGCTTAAGGAATGCGCTTTCGAGGAATTGGTCCTCGCGATAAATACGGTTATGGACAAAAAAAAGTATCTGAGTCCCGAGATATCGGATATACTGATCGACGAATATGTCAAAAAGAATGTGCAGGGCAAACCCACAATTTATGTAAAATTAACACCGAAAGAAAGAGAAATCCTACAGCTGATATCCGAAGGGAAAAACACAAAAGAAATAGCAATGCATTTATCCATATCAATAAAGACAGTAGCAACTCACAGAAGGCATATAAAGAAGAAACTAAAGGTGGAAAGCATAGCCGAACTGACCAAGATCGCCATCAAGGAAGGCTTGACTTCCTTATAATCTCAATATTTCAAAATCTACATAAGCGTTATTACTAGATTACTCTCGAACTATACCAAAAATAAAAATCATCCGTTTACTGAACTAAAAATAAGTGAAAAATTTCATCAAAATAAGTTTTAAACCAGATTTTATACGACGAACGAAACCGGAAAGCAGTATTTAAACGGTCTTATTTTAAGCGCACGACAAGTAAGGAAAAATTCGGACATAAAAAACCCTCCGGGTCAGTTTAACCCGGAGGGTTTTTAATATATTTACTTATATTAAATTAAAATCCGAACAAATGCGGCAAAGTAAGTGAAATTGCCGGTATATAAGTTATCAGAAGTAACGCGATTATCATAACTGCAAAAAGCGGCAGAAGGCTTTTAAACACTTCATGTATCTTACCATCACCAACACTAACACCAACAAAAAGAACCGTCCCGACAGGCGGAGTACAGAGCCCTATACAAAGATTTGCAATTATTATTATACCGAAATGGACAATATCTATACCAAGCATTTGAATTATCGGAAGGAAAATGGGTGTGAATATCAAAATCGCGGGCGTCATATCAAGAAAAGTTCCAACAAAAAGCAGCAGAACATTAATCATTAGAAGAATCGCAATTTTATTGCTTGAAATGGACATTATACCTGAACTTATAAGCTCGGGAACGTTCTGAGAAGCCATAAACCATGACATACCTGTCGATGCCCCGATAAGAAGCATTACTACGGACGTTGTAACACCACATTGAAGTAATATCCCAGGGAGGTCCCTCCATTTAACTTCTTTGTATATGAGTACTGCCAGAACAAAAGAATAAACAACAGCTATACTTGCTGCCTCTGTGGGTGTAAATATCCCACCGATGATTCCACCCATAACGATTAAGATCAACAATAATCCCGGAAGAGCGCCAAAAAATCTTTTTATAGTCTCTTTCATAGGTATTATCTTCCCGGTTCCATAACCCCGTTTTTTCGCTATTACCGCACTTGCACCCATTAAAAACAATCCAACCAGAACCCCGGGAATAATTCCCGCCAAAAATAAAGCGGCAACGGATACAGTACCGGTAACAAGCGCATAAACAATCATTACATTACTCGGAGGGATTAAAAGACCCGTAGTGGCGGCACATGCGGTTAAAGCGATATTAAAGTTTTTATCGTAACCTTTCCTATTCATTTCCGGAATCATAGTTCCACCAATCGAAGTTACAGCCGCAACCGAAGAACCCGATACTGCTCCAACCAGCATACAACCTAAAGTATTTACGAATGCAAGACCACCGGTAAATCTCCCAACCAACGCCTCCGCAAAATCAATTAACCTCCTAGCTATTCCGCCCCTTCCCAACAATAACCCCATAAGTATGAAAAAGGGGATCGCGAGAAGAGCAAAACTATCTATACCTGTCGCGAGTCGAGGCGCAACTATATTAATGGAGGACACACCCCCAACAGCAGAGACCGCCCACAAAGTGGCAAGACCTATACATATTCCAATGGGAACATCCATTACAAGTAGTATTAAAAAGCTAACTACCATTACAATAACAGGTATATTCATTTCTCCCCCTTACGTGCTAAGAACGCTATATCCTTAGAAATAAACTCGATAGCGTAGGTAATTATAAAGAATGCACTTATAGGGAGACAGAGATATAGATATCCCGTAGGTATCCCCATTGTAGGCGAAATTTGATGGTTAACAAACGCATTACGAACAAAATTCATACCCCCAACCAGCATAACTCGAAACGCGAAAAATCCTACAAGAAAGGCTATAACAATTTCCAGCACTCTTCTGTGACGCGCGCTCAGCCTATACGCAAAATATTCCATACCGATATGTGCTTTTTGCCCGTAAGCATAAGCAGCACCAACTACTCCACACCACATTAACATATAAGTTGAGGTTTCTTCCGTCCAAACGGCAGGCGATCGTAAAACAAGCCGAGTAAAAACCTGCCACAGGACTGTTATTACCATTACACCTACAATAGATATAACAAAATAACCAAGTACCTTATTCCTCCACTCGGATAAAACTTTAAAAAAACTTTTCATTGACATCTTATTTGTTTACTATTATTCCGCATTAATGGCTTGTATTTTTTCCAACAAAGAACTTATTACTTCATCCTTTGCATATTCTTTATAAAGTGGCGCCACTGCTTCAATGAAAGGTGCCTGGTCCGGAATTATCACCTCTACACCAACGGAATCAAGATGAGCAAAATTCTGTTTTACTACCTCTGCCCAGAGTTGTTTCTGATATTTTACGGACACATTAAAAGTCTCTATCATTATAGCCTTATCCGCCTCACTCAACTTATCCCATGCTTTTTTACCCATAAGCACAACATCCATTGGCGAGGTATGTTTATCCAGAGAATAGTATTTACAAACTTCGTAATGTCTCGCGGAAACAAAAGAAGGAGGATTGTTCTCGGCTCCGTCCACTGTTCCCTGCTGCAAAGCAGTATATAATTCACCCCAGCTAATCGGGGTGGGAGAAGCACCAAGAGTTTTCAATAAATTTATAGCCATAGGACTCTTTATAACTCGTATTTTAAGATTTTTTAGATCGGAAGGTTTCTCAATTGGACCATTCTTAGTGTAAAAACTCCTCTCCCCTGCTTCATAAAAACCAATTCCGATAAGCCCTCTATCAGAACCCGCAGCCAATAATTCCTTACCAACAGGAGAGTCAAGCACCTTCCATTTATGTTCTTTACTCTTAAAAAGATATGGTATTCCAAGCACTTTCATCTGGGGAACAAAAGCTTCTAATCCCGCCGAAGAAACCTTTGTAAGATCTAATGTTCCCATTTGCAGCTGTTCAACAAGTTCTTTTTCCGCTCCCAGCTGACCACCCGGGTATATTTTTATTATTATTCGTCCGTCAGTTGCTTTCTTAAGGGTATCAGCCCAGAATTCCATTGCTTTATGTACGGGATGATTGATATCAAGAGCATGACCTAATTTTAAGTTAATTTCACCCTCCGCTTTTTCACTTCCGCCGACGCATCCTGTACTTACTATTATTGTCAATACAATAAAAATCATGATAAATGCGTTTCTAAATACCTTCATAAAATACCTCCTATATTGTTTAATAGCTTACCAACGATATAATATATAACATCTTAGAATCTATGAATATTCTAATGTTTTAGTATTCTTTGTCAAGGCTTTTTTAAAATCGTTAGATCGTTAGGTAGTTTTAAAGCTTCCCGACCCAACGAACCAACGAGCCAACTGATAAGAAATTAAATCCTAAATCCTCGTATGTTATACTAAAAATAAATATCCTTGTATATAGGGTAGAATCATTATAAATATACATTACAATTCAATAGATGTGTTGGAAGAATTAAATAAAGGGACAAAGAGAAGGCCCCTAAATCCTTGCACGAGTAAAGCCCGATTTAGAATGCCTCTCTTCATCCCATAAGATACCAAGCAATCCATAGTAATCTGCCCTTAGAGGGCCAATACGAGGATATTCTGGTATCAAAACCCCCTAATGGAGGTACTATGA
>CAZRYJ010000120.1:0-6343 GCA_964604245.1 uncultured bacterium
ATAATACTTCTTTCCCTTTGCCTCTCGAAAAAATAAAAAGAGAGGTTTCAAATGAATTCGATAATAACAATCGTGTTATACGCGGTAATATCAGCTATATTACTATGTGCAGGTTATTTTCTACAGAAACTAAAAACAGACAAAAAGATACAAACGGCAGGAAGTAAAGCAGAAAAGTTAATAAGAAATGCTCAAATAAAGAGCAAGGAAATTGAAGAAAAAACTCGTGAAAAATTAGAACAACTTAAAAGAAATCAGAAGAAAGAATTCATTGAGGAAACTCGGGCTCAAAAAAGGCATCTGGACAGATGGGAAAAAGAATTAGAAAGAAAAGACGAAGAACAAAAGAAAACTAAAAATTTCCTCGCCCAGAAAGAAAAGAACTTGATGACAAGAGAAAAAACTATTCAGGAACAAAAAGAAGAAATAATGTTAAAACGAAAAAAATACACGGATCTTGTTGAAATAACAAACAGAAGACTGGAAACAATATCCAGGATGACCAGAGACGAAGCAAAAAAAGTGATACTGGAAGAGGTGAAAAAGGAATCCGAAAACAAATCTATTCAAATAGAAAATGAAATTATAAGCGAGGCAAAAAAGAGTGCAAAACGCAGCGCTCAGAAAATTATAACCGAAGCGATTCAAAGATGTGCGATTGATAATGTCTCTGATTCAACGGTTTCTGTAGTATCCTTACCTTCCGAAAGTATGAAGGGGAGAATAATTGGCAGAGAAGGCAGGAATATCAGAGCTTTCGAAAAGGCAACAGGCATCGAAGTAATAATTGACGATACTCCGGAAGCAGTAACTTTATCGTGTTTTGACCCAATCAAACGCGAAATCGCCAAAAGTTCATTGGAAAAACTGGTTAAAGATGGACGCATACATCCCGCCAGAATAGAAGAAATTGTAGAAAAAACCAAAAAAGAACTCGAAGATAGGATATCGGAAATAGGAGAAAACACAATTTTCGAACTTGGTCTTTCAAAAATAAAAGATGAATTAGTGAAAATGGTAGGAAAACTTAAATTCAGATCAAGCTATGGTCAAAACGTACTCCTGCATTCAAAGGAAGTCTCTTACTTAATGGGATTAATGGCGGGAGAACTGGGCCTGGACATAGAAACAGCGAAAAGGGCCGGCATCTTACATGATATCGGTAAGGGTATGAGTCAAGATTACTCGGGCAGTCATGCAGATATCGGAGCCAGTGCGGCAAGAAAATACGGTGAGTCAGCCGTGATAGTTAACGCAATCGCCGCTCACCATGAAGAGATAGAACCCGAAACTCCCTTTGCGGTTCTTCTGCAGGCAGCTGATGCAATCTCAGGAGCAAGACCGGGAGCAAGAAAAGAAACTTTAGAAGCCTATATCAGAAGAGTCGAAGAATTGGAAAAAATCGCTTCGTCTTTTGACGGAATAAAAAAGGTTTACTCTATACAGGCAGGAAGAGAAGTCAGAGTCATAGTTCAACCTGAAACTGTTTCAGATAACGGAACAAGAGAACTTGCAACAAAAGTGGCGAAGAAGATAGAAGAGAATTTAAGCTATCCAGGAGAAATAAAAGTCACTGTTATAAGAGAAACTAGAGCCGTAGAACATGCGGAGTAACTAAGATAAAACACTTTGTTTGGTTCTTAGTTTAAGGAGTAAATGTTGAAGATACTCTTTATTGGTGACGTCGTAGGTAAACCGGGGCTTAGAATTCTTTCAAAATTCGTCCCGGACTATAAAAAGGAAAATAAATACGATCTAATCTGCGTAAACGGGGAAAATGCAGCCGGAGGTTTCGGTATAACCAAGAAAAGTGCTTCAAAATTGAAAAAGTACGGCTGTGACATAATAACCACCGGTAATCACATTTTCGATAGAAAAGAAGAACTTGAAGAAGTCTTTAAACTTAATTATGTAATACGACCCTTAAATTACAAGGAATCTTTTCCCGGCAAAGGTTTTACAATAATAGAGATAGAAGATAAAAAAGTTGCTGTGGTCAACATACAGGGACAAACTTTTATGCCAAAAGAACCTAAAACCAGAAATCCATTCGAGATAATGAAAGATTGCGTTGAAAAACTGCTGAAAATCACATCGATAATAATAATCGATATGCATGCCGAAACGACTGCTGAAAAAATTGCAATGAGATACTTTTTGGACGGACGAATTTCAGCGCTTATCGGCACTCATACACATGTTCAGACAGCCGACGAAATAATTTCACCCGGCGGGACAGCATATATAACAGACGTCGGAATGACTGGACCTTTTGATTCGGTAATTGGCATGCAAGCAAAACCGATAATAAAAAAATTCATGGGTGATAAAGAACAGCCATTCAAACTTGCAAAAAAAGATATCAGAATGAATGCGGTAGAAATAGAGATAGCCGAGGGCACCGGCAAGGCAAAATCTATAAGGAGGATAGAAATTGGAGAAAATTCTTAAAGGTAAGGTAGTAACAGAAAGTATTTTTGAAAACCTTGAAAACCAAAAACAAAAAAGAAAACTTGGTATATTAAGAATAGGCTATAACCCCGGAAGCACTTATTATATCAGAAGTATTACTAAAACCGCTGATAAAGTAGGAATATCTGTTGAAACATTGGAATTAGAAAAAGGTACCAGCGAAGAAGAAATAAAGAAATCCCTTAAGGAAATGGCAGAATCAAAAAGAGTCAACGGAATACTTATAATGGAACCTTTACCCAAAAACATAAATATTATTGATTTAATAGAACTAATAGGTAAAGACCTGGACGTTGAAGGTATGCATCCCTACAACCTCGGAAAATTATTAATGGGTAATCCGACTATAATCCCTTCCACTCCCGGAGCAGTTCTGGAATTAATGAAATACTATGATATAGACCCTACAGGAAAAGAAATTGTAATAATCGGAAGAAGTAACGTTGTCGGTAAACCCCTTGCCAATTTACTACTCAGGAAAGCAGAATTCGGAAACGCAACCGTCACAGTATGTCATTCCAGAACACAGGGGATAAAAAATATTTCTAAAAAAGCAGATATCTTAATTGTTGCCATAGGACAGGCGGAATTTGTGAACGATAAATTCGTAAAAGAAGGAGCAATAGTAATAGATATAGGAACAAATGAAAAAGACGGAAAAATGGTCGGAGACGTTCATTTTGAGTCTGTAAAAAAGAAGGCTATGGCAATAACACCGGTTCCCGGAGGTGTAGGAAGTATTACAACTGCAATATTATTGTCGAATTTGTATAAACTTTGAAAAAAATAATCTCACACAGAGACACGGAGACACAGAGAAAAAAGACAATGTTATTTGAAACACAACCCACAAACCAAAAAAACAATTATCACACAGAGACACGGAGACACAGAGAAAAAAGACAATGTTATTTGAAACACAACCCACAAACCAAAAAAACAATTATCACACGGTGAAACAGAGTACACAAAGAAAAAAATGAATGAAAATGAAATCGGAGATATAGTAATTGCTACCGCAATATCTATTCATAAAAAGCTCGGTCCAGGACTTCTTGAAACTGTATATGAAGTTATCTTAGCTCACAACCTAAAAGAACAAGGATTCTCTATTAAACGACAAGTCTCAATACCAATAGAATACGAAGGAATAAAATTCGATGAGGGTTTCAAAGCAGATATTATAGTTGAAAATAAGGTTATTCTAGAATTAAAATCTGTTGAGTCTGTCACAAAAGCACATAAAAAGCAAATACTTACTTATCTTAAACTAACAGGTTACAAATTAGGTTATTTACTAAATTTCGGAGAATCTTTAATGAAAAAAGGCATAAGTAGAATTATTAACGGAAAAATTGATTAAAAAAAACAAATTAAAAAGGGGTGAGGTGGAACTCCGTGAACTCTGTGGCTCTGTGTGAGAATAAAATATGCTTATATACTCGGTAAGTGAAATAACTTCCACAATAAGAAAAAAAATTTCCAATATTGGTTGGGTATGGGTACAGGGTGAGGTTAGTAATCTTACATATCACAATTCCGGGCACATATACTTTTCCCTAAAAGATGAAAATGCAGTAATCAGAGGAGTAATATTCAGAAGGGAAGCTAATAAATTGGAGTTCAGGCTGGAAGAAGGAAGGATATTCCAAATATACGGAAGAATCGATATCTGGGAAGGATCCAGCCAGTATCAAATAATCGGAGAAAAAGTTTTACCGGGAGAGCTCGGTCAATTTTACCTTAAATTTCAAGAAATTAAAGAAAAATTAGAAAAAAAAGGCTTTTTTGACGAAAAAAATAAAAAGCCTCTCCCCTATTTCCCTGAAAAAATTGGTATTATTACATCAGCAGAAGGAGCTGCAGTTAGAGACGTCCTTAAAATCATAAAAAAACGCTTTCCGGGCGTAGAAGTTATAGTCCGCCCAACAATGGTTCAGGGAAATGATGCCCCAAACGATATAATAAACGCAATAGAAGACTTTGAAACATTTGGAGCCATAGATACCTTGATTATAACAAGAGGAGGCGGTTCTATAGAGGATTTATGGGCTTTTAACGACGAAGGAGTCGCAGAAACCATATTTAAATGCAAAATACCCATTATTTCTGCCGTTGGGCATGAAAGAGATTTCTCGATTTCTGATTTTGTAGCTGACAAAAGAGCTGCAACACCCACAGAAGCAGGCGAGTTCGCCGTACCGGATATAAAAGAAATAAATAACCTATTAGAGAGTATTAGATATAAAATTATAAAATCCACTTCACAAAAGATAAAAACCTATTTATTGCGACTAAAAACAATAGAAAAAAGCTATGCAATAAGACGCCCTTTATCCATATTCGAATTAAAAGAACAACAACTTGATCATCTTTATGATAAACTCACCAAAGGAATTAAATCAAAAATAAGTGAAAATAAGGAAAAAATTAAAGGGCTCGAAAACATTATCCAGGCAACCTCGTACAAAAGGACTCTCAGTCGAGGCTACTCAATAACAAGAAGGCGAAATAAAATAATCAAAGATTCATCAAAACTTAAGAAAAAGGATTCAATCGATATCGAGTTTCATAAGGGTAAAAGTAAGGCAATTGTGGAAGAAACAGAATAGGTGCTAGGTCTCAGGTATTAGGTTTTAGATAAAAAACTCAATAATTTTACAATCAAATATAAGTTCAAGTCAATAGGATTAAAGCATTAATGTCTAAATATTTAAGTCGTTTATGTTAAGTCAAAACACATTCTGATTTTTCTATTTAACTTTGAACTCTCCCCCATTTTTATTGTTCAAGCGGAAAGCGGATGGCGGTATGCGGATAGCGTTTCGACCTTGACATTTTTATTATTAATCGTTAAAATCTAAAAATAAAGGAGGTGGTATGGACGATAAAAATTTAGAAATAAATAAATCGGAAAAATATAATTTAATCCCCGGCGCGTTTGAATGTTACGGTCACGGATGGAGACAGCTCTGGAAA
This sequence comes from uncultured bacterium, assembly GCA_964604245.1. Classification (GTDB taxonomy): domain Bacteria; phylum Hydrothermota; class UBA3072; order UBA3072; family UBA3072; genus JAFGHJ01. The sequence continues at coordinate 5,452 of CAZRYJ010000120.1, forward strand.
AACTTTCTTGAACTATTTGTAATATTTTTAATATTTAACTTTACGTCGCAATTTGCCGGTATTTTCTTTATCCCTATGTACTTTATCGCTTTTTTTGAAAAGGAGCCTAATTTTGTAGTATTTTTAATTCTCTTTGCAGCTATAGCCACAATTTTATCCGCAGTATTTGTGTTTTTAGTGGCGAGACCTATGCAATTTGGATTATCTTATCTAAATCTCAAGGCATCAAGAGGAGAGAAATTCGAAATAAAAGAATTATTTTCACCTTTCAAGGACTACGGGAACGTTGTTCTTGCAGGTTTTCTAACTGCTCTTATAGTAGGATTTGGTACACTTTTCTTGATTATTCCCGGTATTATCTTTGCTTGTAAGCTTATATTTGTTCCATATATCGTTATGGATAAAAAAATGCCTGCAATTGACGCTATAAAAGAAAGTTGGAAAATGACAGATGGACATGCCTGGACAGTATTTGGTATGGTATTACTCGCCGGTCCAATTGTTCTTGCAGGTTATATTTGCCTTTTTGTAGGTATAATTATATCTATAATGTGGATATACATCGCTATTGCATCCCTATATCATGCAGTTCGTTTGAAAAAAGGCTAAGATTGCCACAAAGGCACTAAGACACAAAGAAAAAAAAATATTTAACCACGAAACAGACAAAAAACACGAAAAAAACTAATTATCACACGGAGACGCAGAGAACACAGAGAAAAAAACAAAAAAATATGTTTTTGTTTTACTAAATTCTAAATCCAAAATCCTATATCCTAAAAAGGCTATTTAACGCCCCATATATAGGTATATAACTCCTTAACAAGGCATTTTTTTTTCATATCTTCTTCTATCTTTTGAATTCCTTCCTCAAAACTTTCATCACTTATTA
>CAZRYJ010000121.1:0-6164 GCA_964604245.1 uncultured bacterium
AAAAAAGAAATCGATAAAGAAAATTCAAAAATAAAGGATTTGAATTCAACAACAACGGAAATAGAGAAAAAATTAAAAGAAAATACAAAAATAATCAACGACCTGAATAAATCAATTGAAAAATCCGAAAATGAGAAGGCTGCCATCTTAAGAAAACTCACGTCAATTACATCCGAAAACGAAAAGACAAAAAAAGAAATCGAGTTTTACAAGAATAAAGATATCGAAATATCAAAAGAGATGAAGAAGATCAACGAAAGATTCAACTTACCCTCACTTTCGGACAATTTAGAAGTAAAAAAAGGTTATGAAGCCGCGATAGAAGCCATATTCGGGGAAAGAGTAAAAAGTTCGGTCGGAAAATCCAATGAAATACAAGAAGTATTAAAATTCATCGAAAAGGAATCATTAAAAGGCGGAACATTTGCAATAAAAGGCGTCGAAGAAACCGAAAAAGACAGTGGTCTCGCAGGGGTTATATCGGGAAAATTTGCTCATCTCCTCAAAAAAGAACTCTCCCAATACAACTTTGCCGAAACTCTCGAAGGAGCAATGAAAAACACAAAAGAGAAGGGCGGATTCTGGGTTACAAGAAACGGAGATATACTGATGGACAATTTCATCATACTCTCAAAAAATAAAGAAGGCGTACTAATCCGGAGAGCAAAAGAAAAGGAACTCACCCTTAAAGAAAAAGAATACGAAATACAAATAAAAAAACTCGAAGAAAAGAGAAATGAGATTATAAACGTTTTAAATCAACTTGAAAACAAACTACAAAAGGAAAATATCGAAAGGGAAAAAATTACAGCGGAAAAAGCTAAATTCGAATTCGAAATAAACCGTGTAGAATTAAAAATAGAATCGATTGGAAATAATTTAAATAGCGCGAAAGAAGAAATAAAGAACATAAATAAAACAATCGAGGAAGAAGAAAAAGAAAAAGAAAACGTAGGAAAAGCGCTCGCAGGTGAGTATAAAAAGCAATCAGAAATCAAAAACAAAAAAGAAGAAGCGGAAAAAGAGCTCGCGAAAGTAGAAAAAAAGAAAGAAAAAATAACCGACCGGGAAAGTGAAACAAGAGGAGAAATAGGAAGATTAAAAGAAGGTCTAAGACTGATAGAAAGAAAAAACGTCCTTGAAAAGGAAATCAAGGAATTGGATTCAGCGATTAAGATAGAAACAGATAAATATGAAGAATTAAAAAGAAAAAATTCGGATTTAAATGATAAAATACAACGAGTTGAACAAATATTAAACGACAAAAAATCAGAATACGCGTTGAAACAAGAAGAAAACAATAAATTAGAGAGAGAAATATCCGCTTTGAAAATGTCGGCAGCTGAAGAAAAACACAAAAAAGATAGTCTTCAAGGCGGAATATTCAAAGAATTCGGAGTAGAAATAAACGGAGAAGAAGTAGAAATAGAAGAAAACATTTTCGAGCATATAGAAAAAATAAAGAGGAAGATAGAAGCTCTATATCCTATAAACCCGCTTGCATTAACCCAATACGAAGAAAGACAGGCAGAACTGGATAAAATTGAAGCGGAACGCTCTGATTTAATCTCATCCAAACAGGATATAGAAGAAACCATAGAAGAAATAGATACAAAAGCAAGAAGAGAATTCAAAGAAACAATTTTAAGCATTAAAGAAGACTTTAAATCTATCTATACCAAACTCTCACCCGGAGGAGAAGCCGATATAAGATTACCCAACACAAATATTCTCGAATCCGATATAGAAATTCTCGTAAGACCCAAAGGAAAAAGACTTAAGAGTATGGAATTGTTCTCTACCGGAGAAAAAACCCTTGCCGCTGTTGCACTTCTCCTTTCAATTATGAAAAAAAGACAATCTCCTATTTACATTATGGATGAAATTGACGCTCCCCTCGATGAAAATAATATCGAAAGATTTAACGATATACTACGTGAATTTTCAGAAACTTCCCAAATATTGATCGTTACACACAACAGAGCGACAATGGAAAGATCCGATTTTATCTACGGAATAACCATGGAAGAAGTCGGCGTATCAACAGCTTTATCGATAGATGTAGAGAATATTTAATCATATTACAAAAAGGATGGAGTAGTTATGAGGAAATTATTAAGGCAGAATAAAACTTTAATATTTTTCTTGATATTGTTATTTATTGCAGGATGTAATAATTCGGATACGAGCCATGATAATACCTGGACTATAGAATTAGACAGTCAAATAATACAAGTAGAAATCGCGGACTCGCCACAGGAATGGAAACTCGGATTATCTTACAGAGATACGCTCGCACGAGACCACGGAATGCTATTTATTTTTCCAGATGAACGCAGAAGAGCTTTCTGGATGATAGGCTGTAAATTTGATATCGACCTCGCATACATAGAATCAAACGGAACAATCTCAGAAATTATAACAATGGAAAAAGAACCTCTTGACACTCCTCTTGACTCTTTAAAAAGATATCCCTCAAAATCAACAACCATAAAATACGCTCTTGAGATGATGGGGGGATGGTTCGATGAACACAACGTAAACGCCGGGACAAGGATTAATCTCGGTCAATTTTAAGATAGCCATGAAGACACAAAAACAAAAAAAACTAATTTTACCACAGAGTACACAGAGAAAAAAAAGAACACACAGAGAGCACAGAGCCACATCACCCCTAACTCCAAATTTTATTTTGTTTGTTTAAAACCCAACCCAATACCCTGGAATGGGACGCAGATAACCACAGATTTACACTGGATCACCCAACCACTTCCCCTTATTTTTTTGTTTCGATTTCTTAAATCTAACTATTCACAATTTATTTATTTTTTGACTTATGACATTGGACTTTGGACTAAGAAATAAATCTTGTGATAATCTAGTGTAATCTTGTGGTTAAAAACGTCTTGACATTAGAGAGAAAACAGATAAAATTACCGTCAAACAACTTAAGGAGGTTGTAATGTTTTTGTTAGCTGTCTTCGTAGGATCGATTTCTATGGCGGTTTTAGGAAACATTCCGGTTATAGGACATCTTCTCGCTGGATTCCTTGCAGGCGTTATCGCTAAAGGCAGCGGCAGAGGAGCCTTGGCAGGCTTTTTGAGCGGTACAATACTTGGAGTAATTGCCACTTTTTTCTTTACAACCGCGGGTGGAATAGGAGGTGGAATATTGGGCGGACCTCCAGGCGCATTGTTTGGCGCGATTTTTGGCGCCGTATCGGGTGGTACTATAATTATAGCTTCGCTCTATTTTGGAATACTCGGACTTATAGGCGGACTGGTAGGCGGAGCACTAAAAAGCAGATAAAAACTTATTCGGTTTTTACTCCTCAAAATATGAATTTACTTTCTCCTCAATACTATTAGCTTTTTCCGATATATCAGCAACTTTTGAAGCTGAAGTAAGAATATCGACTTTACAATCTTCCGGTTTCCATACACCATTTCCGGAAGTAATAAGAAGTATTACTTCATCAGGATTATTTATTTTTTCAAGATATTTTTTAACCGGTTCCGGTAATTTCCAGGCCTCTGTAGTATGAATAATAATCTGGGCATCCCAATCTTCCTGATTGATTTCATTTAATCCGGAAATATCTATCACACTAATATATACGTCCTCTCCTTTTAACCTGGAAGTAAGATTATCTACCATAAGATTCTTATATTTACTTCCTTGAGAAGCAATCAGAATCTTTTTGCTCATACCAGGAGAACCCACTTCAAAAGATTCCGCGACATCCTGAATATTAATCAGCAGATAAATTCCAAATGCAATTACGGCTAAAATAATCAGAGAACTAAGTACAATTAAAACTTTTTTCAACACTTTCATTTTTCCTCCTTTCTTCCTTTTCTTTAAAGTTTATACAAAAATTCATTGTATACTAACCTTACATTGTGATTTTATCGTATTATATTTATATGTCAAGGAATAAATTTCACCGCAAAGGCACACCACACAACCCTGATATTAACCACAAGATTTCACGAGATTAACACAAGATCACCCCACCACACACCAAAACTGAGAGGAACAACAAATTGCACCCCGATACGGTCATTCTTCCCTACGGGGCAGGCGAATAACACAAATAAATTGAAAAAAATTGTTTGTTTTTCCTAAATCCTAAATCCTATATCGCAAACTGACTCATGACTCCGGACACATAAAGACTCTTGACTAATAATTAAATAACAGTACAATAATATTATCTTTTTAAATTGAGTTAAAAAACAAAAAGGAGGTTTTTATGAACAAAAAATTAATCGTAATAACTATTTTGCTACTTATCTTTTTGACATCAATAAATAGTTGGGCACAATTAAGAGGACTTAGAGCAGGTGAATTTTTGATAGACACGAATGTTGTATATGTTCCGGCCGCGAGTGACCAGTCCTCGCCTCGTATTGCCACTGATGATACTACCGCATTTATCGTCTGGTACGATAGGCGTAACGGAACCACGTACGATATCTACGGAGCTCGAGTCGACAAAGACGGCAATCTTCTTGATCCGGCAGGCATTTTAATTGCCCGTGGTAACAGTTTTGATCCTTACCCTTCGATTGGATTCGACGGAACTAACTATCTTGTAGTTTGGGGCTATAGAGCTTCAGGATCTTCAACGTATGATATTTACGGAACAAGAGTTTCTAAACAAGGAATTATCCTTGATACCGAACCGTTTGCAATCAGCGAAGCAGCCGGCAGTCAAAGCTCCCCGCAAGTCGCCTTCGATGGCACAAATTATCTCGTCGTTTGGTATGACAGCAGAGGGGGGACGTATGATATCTATGGCACCAGAGTTGCTCAAGATGGTACTGTACTCAATTCCTCGGGAATTGCCATCTCAACAGCTGCCGAGAACCAGTATTTCCCCGATATATCTTTTGATGGTACCAATTACATGGTAGTATGGCAGGATGAAAGAAGCGATACCTTCGACATATATGGTTCCCGGGTAGACCAGAACGGCATTGTCCTTGACCCTTCAGGTATTAAAATTTCCGGAGCTACCGACGAACAATACTACCCTTCTATCGATTTCGACGGTACAAATTATTTTGTCGCCTGGTTTGATAACCGCATAGGAACCGGTTACGATATTTACGGCACACTTCTCGGCACAGACGGATCGGTTCTTAATACGTCAGGGATCCCAATATCAACCGCCGCAGACGCTCAGAGACTGCCTTCCGTGAGTTTTGGCGGTACAGATTTTATAATAATATGGTATGATAGGCGAGATGGTTCTAATAACGACATATTCGGAGCCAGAGTAAATCATTCAGGAGTTGTTCAGGACCCATCGGGTATCCATATCTCCAATATAGATGCACAACAAACATCACCTGCAGTAATATCTTACAGCGGTCAATGGCTAACTGTCTGGAGAGATAGCCGAAATGGCGGCTATGCTGATATCTACGGTTCACGGATAAGTGCATCAGGTACGGTAACCGACGCGGATGGAATTCTGATCGCGTCTTCTGCTCAAGATCAGGGTAAACCTGCAGTCGCGTCTGACGGAATAAATTATCTTGTAGTCTGGGAGGAAGCTCGAAGCGGCGGATACACAAAAGACATATACGGAATGCGTATCGACGCCTCCGGAAGACAACTTGATGAGGACGCGATCGCGATTTCCACAAGTACAGGAAGTCAGCAGTACCCCGCGGTCGCTTTTGATAACAACTCGACTTATCTGGTGGTATGGCAGGATGACCGAAGCGGTTCAGGAGACGATATTTATGGTGCCCGCGTTAGTACATCCGGAAATGTTCTGGATCCGCCCGGAATTGCCATTTCCACCGCGACCGGCAGACAGAGATTTTCTTCCGTTGCTTTTGACGGTACAAATTTCCTTGTTGTATGGGCAGATGAACGCAGCGGTGTAAGTACCGATGACATTTACGGTACACTCGTAGAGCCAGACGGTAACGTTGTAAGCCCTTCCGGAAACGTAATAGCCGATGACGCCAACTGGCAGGACAATCCATCGGTCGCCTTCGACGGAACAAATTACCTCGTAGTATGGGATGATTACGGGTCCGGTGCTTTTGATGAGGATATATACGGGGTAAGAGTTAATCAATCCGGAATCCCAATCGACGGAAGCAGTATTGCTATTTCAACTGCCGACGAAGGACAGTATCGT
>CAZRYJ010000122.1:0-6075 GCA_964604245.1 uncultured bacterium
ATTCTCCCTTATTTCGTAGTCGTACCGCGGTTCCGTAGGCAAGGAGTTCTGCTGCGCCCTGCATAACGGAAGAAGTCGTGAAACGTATCCCGATTATGGCGTCGGCTCCAATACTTTTTGCATCTGCTATCATTCTATCGAGTGCCTGTTCTCTTGATTCGGCAAGCATTTTTGTGTAATCTGTGATCTCTCCCCCGACTATGTTTTTTAACCCTGCCATAATATCTTTTCCGACGTGTCTGGCGCGAATTGTGTTTCCTCTTACCAGTCCCAGAACGTCCGTGATTTCTTTTCCGGCAATTTCGTCAACTGTAGATAGTATCATCTTTTAACCTCCTTAGAATATTTATCGGTTTTGTATAGAGTTAGTCTTTCTCTTAGAACCGAAACAAAAAGGATTGCAAGACCCAGTATTAGGGCAATAAGACCAACTTTTGCGTAGAGTGCAATCTGTGGGTCTTGAATTAATTCTTTTATAAACTGGAAGCCTAAAAAGGTAAAGGTTAAGATAGCTCCAATTGAAAAAATAATCCATCCTATTCCCCTTTCCAGTTTATTGTAGAGAGAGCTCCAATATTCCTCCCATTCCCTTTCAGGGTTAATTGGTTCTAGCATATCAATCGCCTCCTTTAGTTTATCTATTTCTTTTAGTTCTTTTTCGGTTTTGTTGTCTTTCAGAATTAATTCTTTAAGTTCCTTTTTTTCTTCTTCGGATAGATTTCCGTCGAAGTATTTATTTTTAAGTTCCTCTTCTCTATTCATTTCTCATATACTCCCTGAGTAAGGCTTTTCTTGCATAGTAGAGTCGGGACATTATTGTTCCTTCAGGTAATCCGAGAGCATCTGATATTTCTTTGTAGCTCATTTCTGCGTAATGGCGTAGATAAATAATTTCCTTTTTTTCTTTATCCAATTTCGAAAGAGCTTCCTGCAATTTTTTTATTTTTTCCTTTTTTTCTAAATGCTCTTCCGGAGAAACAATGCTTTTGAGGGGTAAACCGCTTTCCTTTTTTTCTTCTTCTCTCTTTTCTTTTTTGAATCTGGTTAATGCCTCATTTTTGATTATGGTGTATAGCCATGGAAAGAAAGGTCTTTTGGTATCGAATCTTTTTATCCCTTTCCAGGCGCTCACAAATCCCTGTTGAGAAATATCCCATGCGTTGGTCGGATTCTTTGTGTAGTATAGTGCCACATTGTAAGCTTTTTTCATGTATTTTTTAACCAGTTTTTCATAAGCTTCCATATCACCCTTTTTAATTTTTTCAATCAATATCGAATCATCCATAAGTATTAATCCTTTATTTGTTTTTTATTCAAAAATTTCTTAAATTATAATGAAATATGGAGAATTTACAAGAGATTGTAAAGTAGACTTCAAATATTATTAAAGGATTACTTTGATTTTTGTAGTTTATTGCTTCCTCTGAAATTGAGAATATCATACATGTTTTTGAAGCCGTTGGTCCGTTGGGTAGTTATTTCGTTAGTTGGGTTAAACGACCTAACAAACCCACGATCTAACTGCTATATTTGTGATGTGTTGCGTCTTTGCTATTCTACAGCAAAACAGTTGCAACAATTGCAGCTACAATGCGACAGAAATTACAGTTACAAGAGCAACAATAAAACCAGCCCACACAAACAGATTATCCATTAAAAGATTCATTTTTCCTCATAGTTGTTCTGAGTTTATCCGGAGCGAAATAAATGTCAAGGCTAATTGGGAGCAAAAACCAATGCTGTTTGCCTAACCGACAGGCTATCTGACTACGCTCTTGACTTTTTAAAAGGTAAAGTTAGTTTATTTAAAACAGATTTATCTAAAATTTTTTAAATATAGGAGGAGTCTAAATGATAAATAAAGATTTGTTGGATATACTGGTTTGTCCAAAGTGCAAAGGTTCCTTGAGATTGGATAAAGAGAAAGAAAGGTTGATTTGTGATGAATGTAAACTTGCATATCCAATCAAAGATGATATACCTGTGATGTTGATTGAGGAAGCCGAAAATTTATGATTTTATTCTGTTTGCTTTCTTTTATTACTGTTCTTTCCGATACGCCAGATTCTCTGGTTATTAAGTATTCCGCAGAATACAAAAAAAATACAATTGGAGATAAAGTCCGATATGATTTGAAAGATGGGGGAGTCTTTCCCGAAGAAAAGGGTTTCCCCGCATTGGCTTCAGTTGAAAAGAAAATATTGACCCCGGTAAAAGGTAAAATTGAATTGAGGTATAAAGTTTTGAGTACGCGTACTGAGAGAGAAATTCCAACGATTATTCAGCGTTATGGAGAAAGAGAGACAAGCCGAATTCCTGAAAGTTACACTCCGCCTCCGGTAACAATAAGTGAAAACAGATCTTCCCCTCATGGTAATGCGGAGGTAATGATAAATCCTTTCTCCTTTGACGGAAGAAATGTAAAGATAAGAAGTCATATTTTGATTAAGATTTATTTTAGAGGCGGTAAATGGATAAGCCCAAGGGGATATCAGAGAAGGAATTCTCATATTTTCTTGAATAAAATTAGAGGAGAGAAGATAAGAACGTCAACCATTAGCAGCCTCCGGCAGGGAGCTTTCTTATATGTAAAATTAAAAACTACAATGGAAGGATTATATGAGGTTACACCGGAAAATCTGCAGGAAGCGGGAATAAACCCTTCTTCAATCGATCCCGAAGAAATAGAAATTCTCGGCGGGTATGATAGGATAATGCGTTGGGAAATGGATAGTCTGGAAGCTATGGATACACTTCCAACTGTATTACCTGCAATATATGAAGTTGATGGAGATGGTGTTTTTGAAGAGGGCGAAAGAATTATCTTTTTTGCACATTCTCTTTCAGGTTGGAGCAGAAATAGATTTACAGAGAGTAAATTCTTTTATTATCACCCTTATACGGATACAAATGTTTACTGGTTACGCTTTAATGGAGAAAACACTTTAGAAATAGAAGAAATTTCACAGACGGGTGGAGAGAATATTCTTCATTTTACCGATACTCTGCATCTTGAGGAAGACGAATATAGTCCTTTAAAAAGCGGACTCGTGTGGAGATGGAAGGAATTGAATACAACAGGAGGTTCTTCGCAAAGAGATGCCGATAATTTGCAAACTACTTTTAATGCGCTTAATGCTTATAATAGTGAAGCAATAATTTATGTAGCATTTTATCCTGAAGATACCGGACATTACGAATTTGAGATTTCTTTAAATGGAGAGAGTAGATCTAAGACGGTTCGCTGGCAGGGTAATCCCAGGACGGATAGAACGGTTTTTGCAGACACAATAGGGGCGCTCAATTCAGGTTTGAATGATTTAGTTGTGACGCTCCGGACTTCTGAGGAATCAATAATTATGGATTATGTAGAAGTGGTTTACGAGAGAAGATTAGTTGCGAGTGGGGATAAATTATTGATAACTCAAGATCAATCTTTAATTAGAAATTATACAATAGAGGGGTTTTCAAGGAATCCCTATCTTTTAGACATTGCCGATTCCAGGGTACCCTCTCTAATATCTCATACTTTCAGTAATGGTAATGCGAATTTCTCTACAGATTCCAGGAAAATATTATTGCAGTCTTTGCCACATTCTGTTGAGGGTATATCTTTGGCAGATCCTACAACTCTACTTCAAGGTGGGGCTGACTGGGTTGTTATAACCGTAAATCAGTTTATGCCGCATGCTTCGAGATTAAAGATTTTGAGAGAAAACCATCTCAGAGGTATTCCTTCGCCTTTAACTAAGGTTGTAAAAATAGATGATATTTATAATAATTTTTCCTATGGAATTAGAGATCCCTCCGCTATAAAGAGGTTTTTATACTGGACTCAGGAAAACTGGAATCCACCTGTTAGTTATGTCTTATTGTTTGGTGATGGCAGTTATGACGATAAAAATTTAACAGGAATAGGAAAAACATCTTTTATTCCTATACATACCGAGGGTACGACTGTTGCCCAGAGCGCCGGATATCTTGTCTCAAATCCCTCCTGCGATAGCTGGTTTGTGGATTTCAACGAAGACGGAAGAGTACCGGATATACCTATTGGTAGGGTAACTGTCTCCAATATGTCGGAAGGTAAAGAATGGGTGGATAAGTTGATAGGTTACGAGAGTAGTACAGGTGATTGGAGAACGAGGATAATTCTTTTAGCTGATGATGCTATTAAGAGTGGTGTATTGCCCGGAACAGAGAAGTTACACACTCAGTATATGGAGATCATTTCTAATCTATTACCCGAGTGGGTTTACAAGGACAAAGTTTATCTAATGGAATACCTCATGGAATCCGGTACAAAGCCGGCTGCCAAACAGGCTCATCTTGAATCAATGGAAGATGGGGCTCTTGCAGGGTTTTATCTTGGACATGGTAACCTCAGGCAGCTAACTGATGAAATGGTGCTTCAGATTGAGGATATTAATTCTTTGTCCAACTGGAGGAAAGCCCCTTTGTATTACTTTGGTTCTTGTGACGTAGGCTATTTTGAAAGACCGGATGAAGATTGTATTGCGAGTTATTCTAATCTATATAAGGATGGAGGTAATATCGTTTCGATTGCTGCGGGAAGAGCTACAGGATATAGAGATAATGGCAGTTTGGGAGAAAGAATAGCGGGATATCTTTTTAACAATTCGGTGCCTACTGCGGGAGATGCTTTTCTTTTTGCAATGGAGGGAGGAGGGCATAAAACTTATACGTTTTTCGGAGATCCTGCCACTTCGATACTTATAGATTCCGTCCCGCTTAACGTTACAATACCTGATACCGCTGTGGGTGGATTGCAGTTACAAATAAGAGGAGAGGTTCACAATTCAGCCGAGAAGGTTTTTTGTTTTCTCCCTGAGGCGAGTTATGATACTACCTTGGACGCAACGGAAGGTACAGGGACATTTGACAGTGTAACAATAACAAAAGAGGGTAAAACTTTGTTCAGAGGCAGTGCTCCTGTAGTTAATGATTCATTTGTGATAAAAGTAAATATACCCTATGATATTGAGGCGGATTCAGGCAGGATTAGTCTTTATTCGAGAGGGGAAAAGGAATCATATAGTTCCTCTTCTATATATTTTGTTGAGGGTTCAGTGCCCGGAGATTTACTTCCTCCTTCTTTAGAATTTAAAATAAATGATAGAATTGTGAGAAGAGGGGATTTGATCCCTTCTTCAGGGGAGATGATTCTTGTTATTAAAGATAGCAGTGGAGTGGATTTAAGAGAAAAATCTAATCTTCAGGTTATAGTTAATGAGGTAAATGAATTTTTTTTAGCGGATAGGTTTTCTTATATAACCGGGAGTTCAACAACAGGAGAGGCTCCATTTTCTTATAAAGCTCCATTTTCATCTGATTCCATCAGCCTTAGAGTATATGCCAGGGATAATGCGGGGAATATAGCCAATGAGGAGATATCTTTCAGAATAGGAAAGGAAGAGTTGCTCTGGAATGTTGATAATTATCCGAATCCAATGAGAGATAAAACCGTTATAGTGTATAATCTTTCCAAGGAAGTGTCCGTAGAGATAAAAATATTCACAATAGCCGGAAGATTGGTCAAAGAGATTTTTCCGGGGGTCTCCAGGTATGGAGCAAATTACGCGGAATGGGATGGCAGGGATAAGAAAGGTAGGAAGGTTTCTAATGGTATTTATTATTACGTGATAAAAGCAGGCGACGCTGAACCATATTATGGTAAGATAGCAGTAATAAGATGAAAGTGATTGGCGTTATAGGTGGAGCGAAAGTTTCAGAAGGCATTTATCAGGTTGCCTTCAGAATGGGAGAATTGATAGGAGAAAGGAATTATGTTCTTATAACCGGTGGATTAGGGGGAGTTATGGAAGCAGCTTCAAAGGGAGCGAAGGAAAAGGGAGGACTGGTTATTGGAATATTACCCGGGAATTCCAGATTTACGGCTAACAAGTGGGTTGACGTTCCGATAGTTACCGGAATGAGTCACGCCAGAAATGTAATTATATCGCAAAGTGCGGATGTGTTGATAGCAATTGATGGTTCGGTGGGCACGCAGAGCGAAATAGCTTTTGGAAATATATACAAAAAGAAAATAATAGG
>CAZRYJ010000123.1:0-6074 GCA_964604245.1 uncultured bacterium
TATCTCCCCTGGTTACCATACATATTTGCTTATTTTATATTTTGTCTGGTAAAAATCAGATGGGTATTCAAGCTGTAGTTACCAGACAGTATTAATAATATTATAATTTGTCTGGTAACTTTTGTCAAGCCCAAACCATTCCTTTCGGAATTTCGGATTTTGAGTTTCGTGTTTCGAGGTAAAAAAACAAACAAAAAATCCTTTTAATCCTTTTTTTATCTGCGTCCAATTGTTGGATGTGATGAAAAACTATATTGACTTGAAGTGTAAAAATCGTTAAATATAAAAAATGGAGATTTCTTTTAAACCACCTAACGATCTAACCGTCTAAAGTACCAACAGCTTGAAAAATCTGCATTCATCTTATTCCTATTATCGGGGAACTTTCTGTAGCGAAAAAAGGTCTTAAGTAATAATGGATTTTATTAATACAAATCAAAAAATAAACTTAATAAACATTAAACATAAAGGAGTTTTATGAAAATGCTTAAAAAATATTTATTTTATATTTTATTTCCCTTATTAATAGTCTGTCCTGAATTGTTTGCTTACAAAATTCTTCACGGCTCAGTACAGGATTTTAAAACGAATGAACCATTGCCGATGGCGAACATTCAAATCGAAGGGACTTACAGAGGAACCATTACGAACGATGATGGTGATTTCTCGATCAGATTAGATTCCCTGCCGGTAAGTTTAATTGTTCGATATATAGGATATGAAACAAAAAAAATAATGGTCGAAGATAGCACCGAAGATAACATAGTGATAGATTTAATCTCAATACCTGTACAGAGTGAGGGGATTGTTGTTACAGGGGCGGATCCGGCAATAAATATAATGCGAAAAGTAATCAAGAAAAAGCAGGAGATGAAAGATAAGCTTAAATCTTTCAAGGCGGATGTATATCTACGTACTTTTCTCTCAAATGAGGACAGTCTAACCCATATGCTCGAAACTGTATCTGATATTTATTGGGATAAAGAAAGAGGTTTTAAAGAAATAGTAAAATCAAAAAAAGAATCGGCAGAGACACAATTCCCTGAAGTAGGATTCAATGTATTTTTGAACTTTTATGATGAAGAGATAGAGTTTTTGGATTTTGAATTTATTAATATAGTTCATCCCGACGCTCTTAAGTATTACGATTTTAAACTCCTATCCGAACGTGAAACTGAAGATAAATTTATTTATGAAATATCTGTAAAACCCAGGAATAAATTTCAGCCTTTGGCTGAAGGAAAGGTAACGGTTCAAACTCCTGATTATGTGTTATTGAGTGTCGACTTAAAACCGGCGGGAGGTTTCAGGTTGCCTCCGGCTGTAAAATATTTTACGTTTAACGCGAAACAGCAGTTCAGTAATTTTGGGAAAGATTACTGGTTACCTGTTTCATTGCTTTCAGAAGGTAAGGCTAAAGAAGGAAATTTATTGGTGAGTTATTCCGGATTAACCCGCAAGACTCTTTTTGAGATTAGAAATTATAAGGTAAACATCCAAATACCCGATAGTATATACGAAATTGACAAAAAGAAATCTTTTGCCAAAATCGACACCTTATTAATTCTTGAGGGAGACAAAGTTCCATTTGCGCAGGAGGAAAAGAAGGCGTATGAGAATAGCGACAGTACTATTACTGCAGCAAAGATGCTCAACCCAAAAGGTCTACTCGCTCCGCTTGTGAGGAGTATGCTCGACAAAGTGTTTGGAGATACGACTATCAAAACAATCGATTTTTCAATTAAACCGGAATGGTCGTACAGCAGAGTGGAGGGCAATCATTACGGGGCTCAGGGAGGTATTTATTATAAAGATTTATTAGGTTTGAAATTAGGTTTTGGTATAACAGATCTTGCGGAAGAATTCTCCGATTATCCCCTGGAAGTTGGACTGACAAGCAGATACTTGGATGTAAATTACTTTAGAGGGGCTGACGTTCGCTGTGAGTCGGTTGTATACTCACGGTTTTGGACGTCGATATGTGGAAATAATTATTTCGACTATTACTGGAATGAAGGTGTAAGAGGGAAAATAAAATACGACATTCCGAATATTCAAACCAGATTAGCTCTTGGCGTTAATGTAGAAGAACACTCGGCGATGAGCAATATAACCGAAGAAGAGGACAAGCGACTCAATCCGGTTATTATGGAAGGAAATTTAAGGTCTTTGAGTTTTGAGTTTGCCATAGGGAAGGATTCTGTTTTGCATATCGGCAAGCAAAGAAAAGTAAAAAGAGACAATAGTTCGGAACTAAGATTCTTTGAAAATAAGCTTTCTTTAAAAATCGAACACAGTTCACCGGATATATTCGATTCTGATTATTCCTTTACAAGAGGAGAAATAAGTCTCGGATGGAGGTTTAACACCTTTTTAAAAAGGAGGATGATGTCCAACACTCTCGATTTGAAACTGATGGCAGGGGGTGTATATGGTGATCCCCCTATACATAAACATGTAATGCTTTACGGTGCTGCGGGTTCTCTTAGCGAGTTCGGAACATTCAGAAGCTTAAGACCTTTACCTCTCGAGGGTGAAAAATATGCCGCCATTTTCGCGGAGCATAATTTCCGTACTTTGCCTTTTGAATTATTGAGGTTAAATTTTATAGCTGACTTAGGATTAGAAATAATTGTACATGGCGCAGCCGGGAGAACCTGGTTTTCCGAAGAAAAACTAAATAGTTTGAGTTACGTCCCCTCCTATTATGACGGTTATATGAGTGAGGTGGGTTTTTCGATAAACAAGGTTATACCATTTTATCCCATAGCCCGTCTTGACTTTACATATAACAATCAGAATAAAAACTTTTACATGGGCTTTGGTCTAGCTAAGATGTTTTGAGGGGTAGATTGAACTATAGTTTCGAGTTACGAGTTTCGTGTTTCGAGTTAAAAAAACAACCAAAAAATCCTGTTAATCCTTCTTATTTCTTCGGTAGGCTCATCTCCTCAGGATATAGAATAACTTCTATATAATTCTCCGTATTCAAATATTTCTTCGCAGCTTCTTGTATCATTTCCGCTGAAAGGGTTACAACAAAATTAGGATATCTGAGAATATCCATCAGATCTTCACGGTTGTAATATTTCCACCTTAGTTCGTTAAGCCAATATTGATTGTTCTTGAGGTTAACTTCATACTGACGTGTTTGCGTCTCTCTCTCTTTTGCAATATAATTCTCCTTCGGTCCCACAGTTTTAAGACTATCGATCTGCAGAAAAAGTTCCCGAATCATCTCGTCAACCCGTTCCGGTGCGCATCCAAACATAATATGAAGCTTATATTCCTGCTTAGGAAACAATTGAGCTTCTTTCCATATTCCAACATGATAGGTTCCTCCCAGCTTCTCTCGTAATGTTTCCCGGAACTTAATATGCATAACATCTACCAGAGAACTTAGCTCGTAGTAGTTCTTGTATTCAGATTCGTAGGGACCGGTGAAGACCAAACGAACCCTGCTTTTGGGTTCCATCCCCCTGTAAACCGCTTTTTTAACTACGCCTTCGGGCGGAGAAATGCCCGTATCTTTCCAGGATTCAATGCGATTGGTTGATGGCAAACCGCCGAGATAAATTTTGATTAATGGTTTTATCTTATCGATGTCGAAATTGCCCACAATGAAGAAGTGAAAATCGCTTGCATCTCTGAATCTGTCTTTGTAAAAATCGAATGCGGTTTCACAGTCGACCTCATCTAACAGTTCTGCCGTTTGCGGGCGCGAACGAGGATGATGCTGTGCGAGTGTAACTTGAATCGTATCATAGAAAGCCGATTCGGGTTGTCCGCTTCGGTTTTCAATAAATCCTTTTATGCGGGTAAGATAAGATTTAAAAGCCCCTGTATCTTTTTTTGGAGCAGCCATGTAAAGATAAATCAACTGGAACAGGGTCTCTAAATCTTCCGAAGATGCTTTGCCTCTGATTCCTTCTGCGCATTCCCATATATAGGGATTTACCTCCACAATTTTACCTGTGAGTTTCTTTTTAAGTTCAATATTGCTAAAAGTACCAACACCGCCTTCCCGAATAAATTCTGCAGCCATTTTAGCTGATACAAACTTATCGTCAGAAATAAGAGAATTACCTCCATAGCTGTATGCGTCAAACAGTATCTCATCTTTTTTAAAACCTGTAGCTTTAAGGACGACATGGACGCCGTTTGAAAGTTTTAATTTCACTATACCAAGTTTGTAGTCGGTTTCCTCTTCAACAATTTCTGACTGCGAAGGAAGTTTAGGTACAAGAGGCTCCTCTCTTACCATATCTTTATAAGCTTTAATATCTTTCTTTTCAACTGCACTAATAATCGCCCATAGTTTATCTTCTGTAGGAATTATTACGTTTTCTTTTTCAGGAGCTCTTACCCAAACAACACGATTTTTATCCGTAATCCATTTGTCTGCGAGTCCGTTTACTTCTTTTAATGTGAGGTCCGGCAGGAGTTGTTTGCAAAGGGCGAGTTCCTGCTCGGGTCCTGGTATTGGATCTCCGTCTAAATAAGAATAAACGTAACCTTGTACTAAATTACGTGATTCTATTTTTTCCCTTTCTTTATATGAGTGTTCCGCATCACGAAGAATTTTTTCTTTTGCCCTTTTTAATTCGGAATCTGTAAAGCCGAATCTTTTCACGCGATTTGCTTCCGTTAATAGTGCCTCGAGACCATCTGTAATACCATCTTCTTCTACAGCCGCACACATATAATAGTAATCTTTGGTGCGTACGAGGCGATCTTTACCAGAATAAGCACTAATAAAAGGTGGGATGGTCTTTTTTTCCAGCTCTTTTAATCGATTATCGAACATATAATTGTACAATTTCTCTGTAAGGGTGTTTCGGTAGTCTCCGACAGTTTTTTGTAGTCTTGCTTCCATTTTGAAAAAAACTCTGACATCAGTCATGTTGGCTTCTTTGTCGGTAGCTATTGCAAAGAGAGTTTCATCATGATCTGGTACCGGATAGGTTTCTCTTTCTCTAGGGTTTTCAGGTATCGGGATAGGCGCAAAATATTTTTTTACCAGACTTAAGACATGTGTCTTATCAAAATCGCCCACGGCGATTACTGCCATCATATCCGGATGGTACCAATCTTTATAAAATCTGTGCAATGTTTCATAACCACATGACTGGATAATTTCTTTTTTCCCTATAACAATTCGTTCGGCATATTTAGAGTTCTTAAATATGACAGGTAATTGCTTTTCGAACATGCGTTTACCTGCACCCTGACCTAAACGCCATTCTTCGAGTATAACCCCTCGTTCTTTTTCTATTTCTTCCTTTTCGAAGCTGACCAAATGAGCCCAATCCTCTAAAATCTGAACCCCTTTTTCAATATAGTAAACGCTGTCTGTTGGCACTTTAAAGTGATAGACTGTTTTATCGAAGCTCGTAGAACCGTTAAGGTCAGGACCCATTCTCATACCCACAGATTCAAGAAAGTTGATAAGTTCATTCTTTTTGAAATGTTTTGTTCCGTTAAATGCCATATGTTCGACATAATGAGCCAGTCCCCGCTGGTCATTATCTTCTCGAACGGAACCGGCTTTAACAACCAGCCATAATTCTGCCCGTTTTTCCGGTTTTTTGTTTACCTTAATGTAATACTTTAATCCGTTTTCGAATTCTCCGATACTAATTGTAGGGTCTACCGGTATTAGTTCCTCTAATTTCATGTTTGCGGGCTTTACTTCATCAGTGGATTTTGCGAATACTGAAAAAACTAATAGAATGCTTAAATTCAGTATAATAGAAAATTTTCTGGGTTTCATTCTAACTCCTTTTTATTAATATTGTAAGGAAAATCATAGTATATGTCAATATGAAAGTTTTCTCTGTGTAATCTTTGGCTCAATTATAGTTTCGAGTTACACGTTTCGGGTTTCGAGTTAAAAAAACAACCAAAAAATCCTGTTAATCCTTTTTTATCTGCGTCCGATTATTGGGGTGTGTTGGGTTTTGTGCTCTTTGCCTGCCCTGTAGAGAGGAATGACCGTACCAGGGTGTCCTTTGCGGTTAAATTAGGATTTAGAATCGTATTACTCAATTAAAAAATCGTAAAGTGAAGGTAAG
>CAZRYJ010000124.1:0-5984 GCA_964604245.1 uncultured bacterium
GAAAAAGCTGTTCGGATGTTGAAACAGGCTGGAAATATAGAAGTTATTGCGCATGTTATTCTCGGTTTACCTGGAGAATCTAAGGAAGATATGATTGATACAGCCAGGATTATTTCCGAGTGGGGAATAGATGGGGTAAAACTTCATCATCTTTATATTGTCAAAGATACTCCTTTCTTCAAAGAATTCCAGAACGGTAACATTAAAGTTTTTGAAAAACCTGAGGATTATGTTGAAATTGCAAAAGAATTTATAAGAAATCTTTCCGAAAATATTGTCATACATCGTTTTTCCGGATATGCAAACGAAAAAAGACTTATAGCTCCTAAATGGACTTCGAATCGTCATATCGCAAGAAATCTTATATTAAAAGAAAGCATTTCAGTAGCCAGGAGATATAATACGAAAGTTTTTCCTGTCCCAATCAAGAGGTTGGTATAAAAAAGTTTAAGTGGTAAAATGGATAAGCGTATATCAAAAACGAAAATATGATTTTCTTACTTGACAATAAACCAAACTTTGTTACTCTCCCATATTAGGAATAAAGATGTTAATATTGATATTTTTATCATATTCTTTTGGATATTTTAAGAACGATATTTCAGATTTCTGGGAAAGCCTGAACAATACCGGAGGGCCTACCGGATTTGAATTTCTCCAACTAGATATGGAAGCAAAAACTAACGGAACTGCCGGCAACTACTGGGAAGGAGGAGTTCATTCTTTACTTACCAATCCTTCGGAGATTATGTGTTTGCCTGGGGATCCGAACAAGAGATACAACTTTGCTTTTACTTATAGAAAGCTATTTTTGGATATAAATGCAAATTTTTTAGGTTTCACCGCAAAGAATGGCAGCAATGCATATGGAATTTCATTTTTGGGACTTTTTCCCGGAGATATGGAACTACGGGACGGTTCTCCAGGAAGGTCTCTTGCAGATTATTCCGTAGAAAATATTTCTTTCGGCATAACCTACGCAAGAAGCTTCGGAGACTTAACTGTTGGCGGCACCCTGAAAACTTTAAAGGAAAGAATTTTCGAGGTTTCATATTCAACTTTTTCCTTCGACTTGGGAATGAGCCGGAGTTTTAAAGCTTTTAAAGACAAAGACTTTAGATTCGATTTATCTTTTTTTCACTTAGGTCCTAAATACGGTCCGGAAGGTTCAGATGAAGTGTTTCGATTACCTACTACCTGGCATCTTGGACTTAAAGGAAATATTAAACCGCTATTTGTTGGTTTTTCAATTAACAAACCTTTAAATACAAGATTACAATATACTATTGGAGGAGAGTACAGCATAAATGAATACTTTTCTATTCGAGCCGGAAGGAGAATTAATAATCCTTTAGAGAAGTTTTCTTTCGGCTGGGGATTGCGTAAAAACAACCTAAATTTTGACTATTCGTATACTCCTACGAATATTGAGATTATTGAAGGTTCGCATCTTTTTACAATTTCGATAGAATTATAATGATTAAACATTTAGATTTTGAGAAACCAATAATTGAGCTACGCGAAAGAATCGATGAATTAAGATCACTCAATGGAAATTTGAGTGGAGAACATGAGATCGAGTTAAACAAATTAAATGCAAAACTGGTTAAAATAAGAAAAGAAATATTTTCTTCACTTAGCCCCTGGCAAAGAGTTGAAATGGCACGGCATCCTAATAGACCTTACACCAATGATTATGTGAAATATTTGTTTGCTGATTGGCTAGAAATTCATGGGGATAGAAGGTTCGGGGATGATGCTGCTATTGTAAGTGGTGTAGGAAGCCTTCAAGGTATATCTTTTGTAGTTATTGGACACGAAAAAGGAAGGAAAACAGCCGAGAAAATTAAAAGAAATTTTGGCAGCGCACACCCTGAAGGATACAGAAAAGCCCTGCGAGTAATGAAATTGGCAGGAAAGTTTAATTTGCCTATTGTTTGTTTTGTAGATACAGCCGGGGCTTATCCTGGAATAGGAGCAGAAGAAAGGGGACAGGCTTTAGCAATAGCCGAAAACATTAAAGAAATTGCCGTTATTCCGGTGCCTATAATAGTAATAATCACTGGTGAGGGAGGAAGTGGCGGAGCCTTGGCTATCGGAATTGGTGATAAGATATATATGCAAGAATTTGCTGTTTATTCCGTTATATCTCCCGAAGGATGTGCTTCTATTATTTTTCGAGACCAGGAATATAAAAAGGAAGCCGCAGAATCTTTAAAAATTACAGCGGAGGATTTGAAAAAATTTAAAATTATCGATGGAATCATAGAGGAACCGGAAGGAGGTGCCCACAGCGATCCTGAACAGGCAGCCCGTTTAGTAGGAGAAACTATCCTTGCTACGTATAATGAGTTAAAGGATATTCCCAAAGATGATCTTATAGACAAAAGAATTGAAAAATTTTCAAAAATGGGAGTATATATAGAAGGATAATGGCTTTAAGAGGAGACTTTAAGGATTTTGAATTAAACGATATATTTCAATTTATCCATATGGGAGGTAAAGATGGAGCGCTCCATCTTTCGGGTAATAATGGTACTGGAATCATTTATTTTGAGCACAGAAATATCAAACACGCCGAGATAGGTGAACACTCAGGTACTGACGCAATAAACTTGTTTCTCAAATGGGATAACGGTACCTTTGAATTTATTGTAGGAGAAAGTACGGAAAAGGTCACTATTGACCTCCCTGTTAACAACGTAATACTGGAGGCTGCCAGACAGATAGATGAATGGAATAAAATGGAGGATGTAATACCTTCTGTAGAAGTTGTTGTTGATTTTGTAGAAGAGCCGGATATTAGCGATATCGAACTGAGACCTCTCGAGTGGAAAGCACTTTCGATAATCAACGGGGAAAAAACAATAAAAGAAATTGCAGAAGAGCTTAAAATGAAAACTTTCGATCTCGCAAAACTTTTATATGGACTAGTCCAGTCCGGCTTAATAAGAGTAGAAAAAAAATAAGTATGCTCGAGAAAACGATTCAGATTTCCGGAAAGGAGGAAAGTTAATGGACAAAAGAAATATTTGTCTTGCCGGACATGCAAACTCTGGTAAAACAGCATTGGGAGAAGCAATATTATATAAAGCAAAAGTTACCAGCAGATTAGGTTCCATTGATAACGGAACCTCGATTTTTGATTATATGAAATACGAAAAAGAAAGAAAATATTCCGTTAGCCTTTCTGTAGCTACTTTTACATATGATAATATAGGTATCGACCTTATAGACACTCCCGGATATCTTGATTTTCAGGGGGAAATGATCGCGGGCCTAAGTGTTTGTGATTCGGTAATAATAGTGGTAGACGGTTCTTCCGGTCTCGGATTTACAACAGGACAGGTGATTGAATATGCTAAAAATAGAGGGATACCGGGTCTGTTCTATGTAAGTAAAATAGAAAAAGAAGGTGTAGATTTTAAAAGTATATTGGACGAAATAAAAAATGAAGTAAAAAGTGGTTTACTCCCTCTTGTTGTTCCATTAGTGAAAGGGGGCAAAACGATTGGCGTAGTAGATACTTTGCAGTTAAAAGCATATTCACCAGAGGGAGAAACAGAACTTTCTTCCGAATTCGAAGGGGAAATAAAACAATATAGAGATTCTTTAACCGAGGCGCTTGCAGAAGTTGATGAAGAACTTATGGAAAAATTTATAGAGGAAAAGGAAATCACCGATGAAGATTTGAAGAATGGCCTCAGGAGAGGATTTCTTACCGGGAATCTTTACCCCTTAATAAGCGGCGATTCTGTTTCTCTTCTGGGTATAGAATGCCTACTCCAGTACATTAAAAATATCTTTCCTTCTCCTGATGACGCAAAACTTCCTTCGCAAATTGACTCGATTGAAGGTCCACCTGCAGCATTTTCTTTTAAAACAAAATTTGAGACACATGTTGGAGAATTGAGCTTTATAAAAGTCTGGAGAGGAAAGATCAAAGCGGGGGATACCTTAATAAATACTTCAAGTGATACTGAAGAAAAAATCAATCAACTCTTTGTATTAAAAGGCAATGAGAGGGAACAGGTTGATGAACTTGTTGCCGGTTCAATAGGTGTTCTGGTGAAGTTGAAGAATACTTCTTCGGGTGATACGCTGGCAGACCCCTCTAATCCTATAAAACTTGATAAAGTTGAATTTCCTAATCCTGTAGCAAAAATAGCGATTGAGGGTGAAAACGAAAAGGATAACGACAAAATATCTAAGGGCCTTTCTAAGCTTAGAAAATCGGACCCTACTTTGAATTACAATTTTGACTCTGAAACAAAACAGCTCATTCTAAGAACAATGGGTGAACAGCATTTGCAGTTTATAAAATCATGGCTGGAAGATAATTTTAGTGTAAACCTTATAGAAAGCAAACCCGGCGTTCATTACAGAGAAACCATACAAAAGAAGGCCGAGGGACAGGCAAAGTTCAAAAAACAGACGGGTGGACGAGGCCAGTATGGAGAAGTTTTTCTTAAAGTTGAACCTCTTGAGAGAGGTGCAGGAGTTGAGTTTGCGAACGAAATTAAAGGTGGAAGTATTCCCAGTAAATATGTCCCATCTGTCGAAACAGGAGTCAGGGAATCGTTAAATAATGGGATAATGGCCAATTATACCGTTATTGATTGTAAAGTTATAGTTTATGATGGATCTTACCATCCGGTCGATTCTTCTGATAATGCTTTTAAAAGAGCCGGGTCAATGGCTTTAAAAGAAGCGCTTTTGAAAGCATCTCCGTTTCTTTTGGAGCCAATACTTAAGATTCAAACTGTCATAACAGACGAATATACAGGCGATGTTATGGGTGACCTTAATTCAAAGAGAGGTAGGATTTTGGGTATAGATGCGAAGGGTAAGTTTCAGTTAATAAACGCATATGTACCTGAAAAAGAAATGTTTAAATATTCGTCCAGATTACGTTCTTTGACCCAGGGTACAGGGACTTATTCCGCTGAGTTTGCCTTTTATGAAAGAGTCCCCGAAGAAGTTTCCCAGGAAATTTTGGCACAGAGGAAAACAAAAGAAGAGGAATAATGTTTCTACTTTTGTTAGCTCTTTTTGATGGAGAAGTTTTTCTTGTTGGTATAGATGCAGGAAGTTGGGGGAGAGGATCAACCGGTCTTGCATATCCTTCAACTGGGTACAAAAATCCTGCTTCTTCTCTCATTCTTGACCCTTTTGTTTACTTAACGGGTTCAAGAATGTTCGGAGATCTTGCAAATGTTATAAGCGGGGGGATTAACTTGCAGCAGGGTGAATATGGACTCGGCGTACACTTTGTCTTTCATTCGGTAGGAGATTTAAATGACACAAGAGGTATCTGGAATGATATAGATGGTGATGGGTATCCAGGTCCCGGAGAGGAAATATATGAGGAATTAAAAAGTAGTTTTTCATCTCGTGAAGGAGCCGTTTTTGCTACCTACTCGAGATGGGTTGGAGATTTTTCCGTAGGAATGGGTCTTAAGTTTATTTACAGGAGAATTCACGATGCCGTTGCAGTTGGAGCCGGGGCCGATATTGGGGTTATTTACCAGATGGAAGAATACTCGATCGGAGCTGCAATAAAAGATATTACAACTTCTCCGTTATTCTGGGAGGGAAATACCCAACATATTGCCCCTTCTTATCAAATAGGTTTTGGATTCAATAAGAATTTTGGAAAAATACCTGTTCTTATGGAAGTTGATCTCATTCAGGATGACTATGGTTTCAATCATTATTGGGGTCTTGAAGTTGACATGAATGAATGGCTGGATCTCAGGGCTGGGTTTTTCAATAACAATCAGCTAACTGCTGGTTTCGGAATAGAAAAACTTCGATTTTTAGTTGATTATGCTTTAAATATACATTCCGAATTGCTAATGTCCCATAGGGTTTCTTTATTGTATAAACTTTGATATTAGTTGGTGAGTTAAAAAAAACAGACAAACGGACTAACATACTGACCAAAATAAGACCTTGTACGCTTTATATTTGATTTTTGTCAT
>CAZRYJ010000125.1:0-3046 GCA_964604245.1 uncultured bacterium
AATCTCAAACAAAAATCGGTCTAATAATCTTTTCCGGATTTTCATTTATTATACAAGATATAAGTTTTTCCTCTAAATGTCAACGCCTCCACCCCACTTTATTTGCCACAAAGGCACTAAGGCACAAAGCCCACACCACACACCACTTTTATTGTGTTGTTTAAAGTCTCAACCCCAAAACCCCAAATATTTAGACAGGATTAACTAGATTTACAGGATTTTTTTTACTCGAAAATAGAAACTCGTAACCCTAAACTGTAATTAACGCGAAGATACAGAGAACACAAAGTTTTTTTCTTTTTTGCTAAATCCTATATCCTAAATCCCAAATCCTACAATTAAAGTGGCTTGACACAAAAAAATATTATATTAATTTTAAAAATCAGTTGAAATAAATAATGAATAAAAAAGATATAAATAAAATTATTAAAAATCCAGCCTTTATTCCGGGTATCTATAATTATTGTGATTACTGGTGTGAGCGTTGCCCCCTTACTTCCCGCTGCATGAACTTAGCATTAAGCGAAAAACAGTTCCCTGATAATGAATCTCGTGATATAAATAATAAACTTTTCTGGCAGAAATTATCTGAAATTCTTCAATTAACGCTTGATATGCTGGAAGAAACTTCAAAGAAAAAAGGCTTTGACTTAAATTTTCTCGATCTTGAGACTGAAACCAAAGAAGAAATGATACAAAAAGAAAACATTGAAGATCATGAATGCTGCTCTTCCGCGAAGGCCTACGGGAAAATGGTTGAAAACTGGTTCAATTCATCCGGTCATCTATTTAAACAAAAGAAAGATGAGCTGAATCTAAAAGCGGAACTCGAAATACCTAATGTTAATCCTATTGAAGAAGCTACAAACCTTAAGGATGCAATAGATATCATTCGCTGGTATCAATATCAGATACACAGCAAGTTGATTAGGGCAGTGAAAAGAGATTCAAACGAACTGCAGGAAGACTCAGATGGTTCAGCAAAAGTTGCATTAATTGCAATAAACCGCTCCATAGCCGCATGGGGAGAAATACATCGTCACTTTCCGGAATGTGAGGATGAAACACTTGACCTTCTTGTACATCTTGACCGACTAAGCAGGAAAGTAGAAAAGATATTTCCAAAAGCAAGAGGATTCATGCGACCAGGATTCGACGAAATGGACCTTAACGGCTAACAAGTCGTCGTTAAATATTTCAAATTTTTTGATTGAGAAGAGATTCTGAATTCTATTAGTCTATCCTTGACATAAGAAAATATTCTATTAATCTTTATCAAATGGGGACAAAACGAATAGATATTGACAAGTTGGAATCTATCCCAAATGTTGGAGTGGCTATAGCAGCAAAATTATGTCTTCTTGGTTTCCAAGAGCCTGTCGACCTCGCTGGAGCTGATCCTTACGTCATGTACAGAAAGCTTTGCGAATTAAAGGGCAAACGCCTCGATCCCTGTCTTCTGGATGTTTTTATTTCAGCCGTATCATTTTGTAACGGCAATCCACCAAAACCCTGGTGGGAGTTTACTGCAGAGCGAAAAACTAGGCTGGGAACATTTCCCCTTAAGTAACAACTATTGACAGAATAATAAAACTTTATTATTTTATAAAATCAAACCAGGTATAATTACCGGAAGAATCAAAATAAAATCTGAATAAATTCAAATTTTACCGACAAAGAAGTTAATACCAACAAAGAATACGAACCAACTAACAACATCGATATTTATTTCTCTAAAGAAGAAATAGAGAAAGAATATACAATCATGGAACACGCAGTTGTCAGCAACAGTACTATGACTTCCAATGATAAGGTTCAAAATAAATTAATCGAAGAAGCAAAAAGTAAAGGAGCAGACGCTATTTTAATAACGGTGTCAGGAAATCATCCAGCTCAACCGGTTATGTCTACACAGAGAAAAATCAATTAAATGTATCATTTATAAAATATAAATAGATTATATCGAACTATCCTTTTACACCCAACAAAAATTCACTCATAACAATTTAACGGAGGACCACTACAAGACTTTTTGATTCACACGCTATCAGATAAATTGTTTTTAGCAGATTTTACGGAAAGCCTTAAAATGAATGGCCTCCAAGCTAAAACAAACCAGATTTTTCATTAAGATTATTTACAAGATTTACAGTTCCTGGGGTTGACATTAAAAGGCATTTTAATAAATTAATGTATATATTAAGATAAAGGAGGGAAGATGCCGGAAGGCGATCAGGCAGAGAATATCGATAAAATAGAAGAAGAAGCTAAAGAAGAAGAGAAAAAAGAAAAGGAAGAAGAAAAAAAAGATAAGGAAGAAAAAGAACGGGAAAGCATGGAAGCTATAATTAACGAATTACAAGAAGAAAAAGAAGAACTAAAAGACAAATATCTTCGAGCTTTAGCTAATTACGAAAACCTTAGAAAAAGAGCTATTCAAGAAAAAGAAAAAATTTACAATTTCACCTTGGAAGAAGTCTTTAGAAGAATTCTTCCCATAATTGATGATTTCGGGAGAGCATTTAAATCAATTAAAAATAGCGCCCATCATAAAGATGATTATAAGTCCTTCTCCGAAGGAATACGCCTTGTGAATTCCAACCTGGATACATTATTAAAAAGCTATAATATTGAACCATTCGAATCTGTTGGAGAAAAATTCGACCCTTCAAAACATGAAGCAATCCACGTTATCGAACAGAATGATGAAGAAAATGATAAAATATTAGAGGAAACAGAGATTGGCTACAAAATCAAAGATAAGATTCTGCGCCCTGCAAAAGTAATAGTAGCAAAAAAGAGCGTAGAAACTCAAGATAAAAATCAAGAAGAAAGTAATAATCAAGGAGGAAAAGCAGAATGAAAGAACCTGTAATTGGTATCGATCTCGGTACGACTAACTCGGTTGTCGCAATTGTCGAGCAATCGGAGCCAGAAGTGATTACAAACCCAGAGGGACAAAGAACTACTCCCTCAGTAGTAGGATTTAAAGAAGGAGAAGAGTTAGTTGGACTACAGGCAAAAAGGCAGCAGCTTACCAATCCTC
>CAZRYJ010000125.1:3146-5890 GCA_964604245.1 uncultured bacterium
GAAGGAGAAGAGTTAGTTGGACTACAGGCAAAAAGGCAGCAGCTTACCAATCCTCAGAATACAGTCTATTCGGTAAAAAGGTTTATGGGTAGAAGATACGCGGAAATAAAAGACGAAAAGAAAAAGGTACCTTTTGAAATTATAAAAGGTCCGCATGATGATGCGAGATTAAAAGTGGAAGATAAAGTTTACTCTCCACCGGAAATTTCCGCAAAAGTCCTACAATATCTCAAGAAAGCGGCTGAAGAACATATGGGTCGTGAAGTAAAAAAAGCAGTTATAACCGTACCGGCTTACTTTAATGACGCCCAGAGAAAAGCCACAAAAGATGCAGGAGAAATAGCCGGATTGGAAGTCCTACGAATCATAAATGAGCCTACGGCAGCCTCACTTGCCTACGGTTTATCGGAGAAAAAAGAAGAGAAAATCGCCGTTTTTGACCTCGGGGGAGGAACTTTCGATATATCTATCCTCGAAATAAGCGAAGGTGTCTTTGAAGTCCTTTCCACAAACGGAGATACACACCTTGGAGGGGATGACTTTGATTACGCCATAATGGAATGGTTGATAGAAGAATTCAAAAATGAGACGGGCATCGATATTTCTGATGACAGAAGCGCCGTACAAAGAGTAAGAGACGCGGCAGAAAAAGCAAAATGTGAACTTTCATCAATGAAAGAAACCACAATAAACCTGCCATACTTAGCGGGAGATAAAACAGGCGCAAAACACCTTGAAAAGAAATTAACGAGGGCTAAATTGGAATCTTTATGCGAGGATCTTCTTAATAGAGTAGAAGAACCGGTAAGAAACGCTATTAAAGATGCAGGGGTAACCACAAACGACATTGACGAAGTCCTTCTCGTGGGAGGTATGACAAGAATGCCTTCTGTTCAAGAAAAAGTCAAAGAGCTCTTCGGAAAGGAACCTCATAAAGGAATTAATCCGGACGAAGTTGTCGCTGTTGGTGCGGCTATTCAGGGGGGTGTACTCGCAGGGGATGTAAAAGACGTTCTACTTCTCGATGTAACCCCATTATCCCTCGGGATAGAAACCTTAGGCGGAATGTTGACCTCAATAATCCCAAGAAACACCACAATACCCGCTGAAAAAAGTAAAATTTTTACAACCGCTGAGGATAATCAGCCTGCCGTTTCAATACATGTCCTTCAGGGAGAAAGACCTTCGGCAGCCGATAATAGAACGCTGGGAAGATTTGAACTAACAGGTATCCCTGCTGCACCAAGAGGCGTTCCCCAAATAGAAGTCAGTTTTGACATTGATGCTAACGGTATATTACACGTTTCCGCAAAGGATCTCGGAACAAACAAGGAACAATCGATTAGGATCGAAGCATCTTCAGGTCTCACTGAGGATGAAATAGAAAAAATGAAAGGCGAAGCCGAGACATACGCGGATGAAGATAAAAAGAAACAAGAATTAATTAATGCAAGAAATCAAGCCGACACTTTGGTTTACTCCACGGAAAAAACACTTAAAGAACATGGTAATATAATTTCAAACGAAGAGCGCGGCAATATCCAAAACGCCATATCCGACTTAAGAGAAGCCATTAAAACGGAAGACAGCATTGATATCAGACGGAAAATTGAAAATCTCCAAAAAGCTTCCTATTCAATCTCCGAAAAATTGTATAAGAAAGCACAGGAAGAAGCAGCTCAAAAAGCTAAACCGGACACATCCCAGCAGGAACCACAGGAAGAACCGAAAGAAGAAAGTAAAGGAGAAGGAGAGGTCGAGGCAGATTTCGAAGTAATTGACGAAAAAGAGGAAGAAGAGGAAAAGAAAGAGGAAGAAGAGGAGAAAGAGTAACAGGATAAATAGTATTAAATATGCCGAAAAATAATGACTACTATGAAACCCTGGGGATCAGCAAAGACGCAAGTACTCAAGAAGTAAAAAAAGCTTTTAAAAAACTTGCAAGAAAACACCATCCGGACGTCAACAAAGACGATCCCAAAAAAGCTGAAAAAAAATTTAAAAAAATATCTGAAGCCTACGAAGTGCTTGCAGATCCAGAGAAAAGATCCCGATACGACCGTTTCGGAAAAGAAGGCGTTCACTTTCAGGGTCAAAACTTCACATGGCAGGACTTCACCCACCAGGATGACCTTCGGGATGTTTTCGGAGATATTTTTGAAGGCTTTGGATTAGGTGGAAGCGGGCTTTTTGGGAATCTATTTGGTCAAACCGGAGGGAGAAGAAGTAGAAGAGTACGTAAATCACCCGGCGAAGACGTTCGTATTCCTCTTGAAATAAGTCTAAAAGAAGCATCCGAAGGAACTACCAAAAAGATAAAAATCCGTTTATTCGAAAAGTGTGGAAAATGTGACGGAAAAGGCGGAACAACCACTACGTGTTCCAGATGTAACGGTAACGGAGAAGTGCAAGTAACCCGTTCAAGTTTCTTCGGTCAGATGGTCTCCGTTTCTACTTGCCCGGTATGTAAAGGTGTTGGTGAAGTTGTAAAAAATGCCTGTTCCGATTGTCACGGAGAAGGACGAATAAAAAAAGAAAAACAAATCTCCGTTAAAATACCCCCGGGAGTAGAAACAGGAAACTATATCCCATTAAGAGGAGAAGGGAACACAGGCCTGCGTGGAGGTCCAAAAGGTGGAATAATCGTCGAGATAAAGGTGAAGGCAGACCCGAAGCTACAGAGAGAAGGCAGTAATCTAAGAATTAGAGTACCGATAAGTTATAAAACGGCTATCGAAGGCGGA
>CAZRYJ010000126.1:0-5847 GCA_964604245.1 uncultured bacterium
CCAATACCGACGTTCTCTTCAGCGAAAACCATGAAAATTGGGCTCTGGGGCTTTTCGGCGGACTTAAAATGAGGCTGAACAATCCGATAAGTATTCTTCTCGAAGCAGACGGAAGGGACGCGAACTTAGCATTTGAATACAAAACCGAATTGCTTAAGGCTAATCTTTACTTTATCAAGCTGGAACAAATCTTTGCCGACGAAAACTCAGCCAATAACGTCAGAGTCGGATTGAACTTTTCATATAATTTTACTGCTGTCTATGGGAAGTAGCCTTTCAAAAGAAGGCAAATAGCTGATCGGTAAAATTGGTTGGGGGGGTATTGAGTTCGTAGGGTTTATTGGGTTTGTTGGGTTTAACCACCTAACGATCTAACTTCCTAACCAATAAAATCTTTGATTTTATTTAATTAAAAATCCTTCTTTCTTAAGATATTTTACTATATCGAGCGCGTTCTCTTCGGGATTTTTGTTTACCGTATCGGCAATTATTTCCGGACCGACAGGTTTTTCATACGGATCATCTATACCTGTAAAGTTCTTTATTTCTCCTCTTAAAGCTTTCGCGTAAAGTCCTTTAGGGTCTCTCTCTTCACAAACTTCAAGCGGAGTATCGACGAAAACCATTATAAACCTATCTTCTCCCACCATATTCCTTACCTCGTTCCTCGCATCCCTGTAAGGACTTACTGCCGCACAAACAACCACCCCACCATGACGAACTATCTCCGAGGCAACAAAACCGATACGTAAAATATTCGTATCCCTGTCTTCTTTGGAAAAACCGAGACCTTTGGAAAGATGAGTACGGACTACGTCTCCGTCAAGCACGGTAACGTCTCTTCCGTATTCTGCCATCATTTCGATAAAATCATTGGCAATTGTGGATTTTCCCGCGGCAGAGAGACCGGTAAACCATATACAAAAACCCTGTTCATGTTTTGCCGGATGTCTTTTTCGTAGGATTTCCGCGACTTCCACGCGCATAAACCACTTCGGAGGTTTCTCTCCTCGCCCGATAGCGGCTCTTGCCTCGGAACCCGAAATTTTCGCGATTTCTACTCCTTTGGGGACTTTATTTCTTTCCTCATAACGGTCCTCTTCGGGTAAATAAACAAGCTCATTGAAGGAAACCATTTTAACTCCAATCTCCCCGCTGTATTTCTCCATAAGTTCCTGAGCTTCGTAGGGTCCGTAAAAAGGTTTTCCTTTAGAATCATTTCCGGGACTGGCATGATCCCTGCCTACGATAAAGTGATTCGCGCCGTGATTTCTTCTTATTATGGCATGCCACAGGGCTTCCCTGGGACCTGCCATTCTCATCGCGAGAGGCAATAAACTAAGTACTGTTTTCTTATCATCATAATATTTTTCAAAAAGTTCTTTATAACTTCGCACGCGTGTATAATGGTCGACGTCACCGGGTTTTGTAAGTCCAACAACAGGATGAATCAATAAAGCTCCCTTAACCCTTTCGGCTGCAATCTTGGTTAGTTCTTCATGAACCCTGTGCATTGGGTTTCTTGTCTGAAAAGCCACTACATTGATGAGCCCGGTTTCGGAAAGCAGTGACCTTACTTTCGCGGGAGTTAAACGTAATTCTTTAAAATCATAATGTTTTGGAAGGTTTAAAACCTTTATCGGACCTGAAATATACTTATCTCCCCAGCTGTGCAGTTCCGCTACCAGAGGATGGCGAACGTCGGTTGAGCCATAAACATATTTTGCTTCATTAACAGGGTCGCCGGAATAAATTTCTTCGACCTTCATTATTCCAATTAAATCATTTCTTGTATCGCGAAGAGCAATCTCTTTTCCTGAATTGTCATCGGAAAAATCAAAAACCGGAAGAGTTATGGTAATCGGGAAAAAAGTACCGTCTTTCAAGTGCATCTCTTTGATCACTCTATGATAGTCTTCCTCCCTCATAAATCTATCAAGAGGAGAAAACCCGCCCGTCGCGAGAAGTTCAAGATCACAAAGGCAGCGGGAAGATAACTGTATGGAATTAAGAGTATTAGCCCTGCGGAGTAAGTCGAGCCTTTCTTCTCCTTTTACAGTCAGGTCTATTAATTTTCCCCCGTACGGAGATATTATCGAATCGATACTTTTATTTTTTTTCTCACTCATTAAAAAATCATTTCTCCTTTATTTTTATTTGTTTAAGTTCAAAAGACTCCCTGCAAACATTAAGTTGATAAAAGTCTTTTTGATGACTTTGAAAAATAAAAACTTTTTTCCTGTCTCTGGAATGAAAATCCTCTTCTAACTTTGTTTCTATTATTCTATCGACTGTTATTGTTCCTGAAGAGGTGTATATCTTTTTCGGAGATTCATCACACGAACTTCCGGAGTAGAAATCCACGCGCGAGATTTCCATCATTCCGTTACAATCGCGATATCCGTTACTCTATTTTCTCCTTTTACAGACACCACCCTGACTCCCCGGGTATTACGGTGTTGTCTGCTGATGTCCTCGGAATTCAGCCTTATAATCTTACCTGCCTCCGTAATTGCCATCAGTTCTTCTTCGGCACTTATCCCAACCATTCGCTGCAGTTTTCTGCCTTTCGCGATTTTCATACCGATAACTCCTTTGCCTCCGCGATTAGTCTCTCTAAACTCCGAGACGGCAACTCTTTTACCATGCCCGTCATCCGCTATGAATATAAGGTCTTTTATTTTCTCATCACCTATTACACAGGAAACAATGCTTTCACCACCTGGAATTCTCATACCTATTACACCCTGCGCAGTTCTTCCCATCTGCCTTAAAATACTCTCATCGAATTTAATCACCTGCCCATTGCTTGAAGCAATAAATATTCGATTTCCCTCCACCACCTTCTCGGCAGTAAACAATTCATCTCCCTCTTTCATTCTCTGAGCAATTATCCCCCCCGAATGCGCATTGGCGAAATCCAGAAGTTTTACTTTCTTTATTATCCCTTTCTTTGTAACGAGAACAATTTTATCGCTTTCCTTCATCTCTCTCAAAGCTATCACAGCCTGAGGAATTTCATTGGTACCGAGATTTAACATCCGAGCAAGAGATACCCCCCTGGACGTTCTACCGGCTTCCGGAATCTCATATATTTTAAGCGGATAACATTTTCCCTCGTTTGTAAAAAGCAGCATTTCATCATGCGTGGACTCAACAAGGAGGGAAGTCACATAATCTCTATCACCTACAGTTGCTCCTATTATACCTATACCTCCACGCCCCTGCTGCTTGTAAGTATATAAAGGTATTCTCTTTACGAATCCTTTCTTTGTAATGGTAATCACAACATCTTCTTCTTTCACAAGGTCAATGTCCGTTTCCGAAAGACCTTCATCTATACCCGTAAATATTTCCGTTCTTCTTTTATCGTTAAATTTTTCCTTTACTTCTTTAAGCTCCTTAATGATTTCCGCATCCAATCTTTTCGCGGAAGAAAGTATGCTTTTCAGCCTCTCTATAATCTTTATTTTTTCTTCGTATTCATCAACCAGTTTATTTCTTTCAAGAGAAGTTAAACGAGAAAGCCGCATATTAAGTATGGCATCCGCCTGTTCTACGCTGAATTCGAAATCTTTAATTAGATTTACCTGTGCTTCTTCTCTATCCTTTGATTTTTTAATAGTTTCGATAATTTTATCGATATGGTCAAGCGCCTTCAGAAGACCTTCAAGAATGTGAGCTCTTTTTTCGGCTTTATCAAGGTCATATTCACATCTTCTACGAACTACTTCTCTTCTGTGATCGATATAAAGCCCAAGGAGCTCTTTTAAATTTAACATTCTGGGAACACCATCCACAATAGCAAGAAGCATTATTCCGAATGTTCGCCTTAAACCCGTATATTTTAAAAGTCTTTTAGAGACTGTTTTTGAATCCGCGGTTTTCTTCAGAGTAAGGACTACTCTTATGCCGCTTTGATCCGATTCATCTCTCAAATCGGAAATACCTTGAATTCTACCTTTGTTTACCTCCCCGGCAATCTGTTCCAGTAAAGTCGCTTTATTGATCTGATAAGGTATTTCCGTTATAATTATCTTTTCCCTGCCGTGGTTTTCAGGTTCAAAATGAAGTTTAGCACGCACTTCAATCTTTCCTGAACCTGTCATATACGCCTCTTCTATCCCTTTATCTCCGACTATTATACCACGCGTCGGAAAATCCGGACCTTTGATCCATTGCATTAAATCCTTAATTTCCAACTCAGGATTTTCAATAAGCGCAATAACACCATCACATACTTCTCCCAATTGATGAGGAGGTATATTGGTAGCCATTCCGACGGCTATTCCGCTGGAACCATTCACAAGAAGATTAGGAAAAGCTGAAGGCAAAACGGTCGGCTCCGTTAGCGAAGCATCGAAATTAGGAATAAAATCAACGGTATTTCTATCGATATCCCGGAGCATCAACTCCGCAATACCGGATAATCTGACTTCCGTATATCGGTATGCTGCTGCATTATCACCATCTATCGAACCAAAATTACCCTGACCGTCAACCAGAGGATAACGCAGCGAGAAATCCTGTGCCATTCGTACAATCGTATCATAAACCGCCATATCTCCATGGGGATGATATTTACCAAGAACTTCCCCTACAACGGTAGCAGATTTCTTGAATGAAGAATTCGAGGATAAACCGAGTTTACTCATCGCATAGAGAACTCTCTGGTGGACCGGTTTCAAACCATCACGTACGTCAGGAAGAGCCCTGCCCACAATTACACTCATAGAGTAATCGAGGTAAGCCTTCTCCAACTCCTCAACAATAGAACTGTTTCTTATTTTTTCAGACATTTACCGCTCTTTTTAGTTTTTCTTTTAATACGGGGATAACTTTAAAAAGATCTCCTATGATCCCAACATCCGCAACTTTGAATATAGGAGCTTCAGGGTCTTTATTTATAGCAATAATAAAGTCTGAACTCCTCATACCCTCAAGGTGCTGAATAGCACCGCTTATACCAACAGCTATATATAATTTAGGACCAACTGTTTTACCTGTCTGACCGACCTGATGAGAGTATGGAATCCATCCCTCATCGACCGTAGGTCTCGATGCTCCTACTGCCCCACCTAGAATTTCGGCTAATTCAAAGAGAATCTTGAAATTATCGCTACATCCGAGTCCCCTTCCTCCGGAAATAATTATATCGGCATCATCTATCGAAATTGCCGAAGTTGTATCTTCAATCCACTTTTCAAATTTAGTTGTGCTTTTTAATAGTTCTGCCGCAACTTTTTCTTCGATAACTTCCCCCTTTCTATCCGGGTCTTCGGAAAGCGGTTTGAACACCTTCGGACGTACAGTAGCCATCTGGGGTCTCATATTGGGGGTAAGAATTCTCGCTTTAATAGAACCACCAAAAGCCGGTCTGGTTTGGAGCAGGTTTCCATCAGAATCAACATCAAGACCGGTACAGTCGGCTGTAAGCCCCGTATAAATTGTAGCCGCTGTTCTGGAGAGAAGAGCTCTCCCTTGCGTTGTGGAAGGAGCAAGGAAAATTGAAGGTTTATATTTTTTAATAATATCTATTAAAATATTTGTATAAGGTTCCGGTAAAAAATTAAATAAAGAATCATCGCTTACTACAATCACCTTATCCGCTCCTGCCGCAATGAGTTTTTCCGGCTTATCTTTGGGGTCTTTGCCCAAAAGAAGCGCATAAAGATTCACTCCGAGTTTATCGGTGAGTTCCCTTCCTTTTCCAACAAGTTCGAATGCGGCACCTTCAAGCTCGCCTCTTCGCTGTTCGGCAAAGACCATCACATCTTTATAATTTTCTTTATCTTCAAATTTATGAGTCTCGGCTTTTAACTCGACAGCTCCAGTAGGACAGGGTTT
>CAZRYJ010000127.1:0-5780 GCA_964604245.1 uncultured bacterium
TTGTATCTAATTTGAGCCGCGTATTGAAGAATTCTCTTCTAACATGATAATTTGCACTTAAACTGTCGAAGAATTTTCTTTTTTCCTGTCCTTCGAGATTTAATATTTTTCTCAGGTTTTTATCATCTTTTTCTATGTCATATACATCAAAAACAATATCGGATATAATCTCAGCAAAGTTATCGTTTTCATTGACTATCTTTTCGATATAGGAAACTGCAGGTGGAGGCAGTTCTACTTTCCATTCTTTATCTATAGAAAAGAACTCACAAATAGCATCGAAGACCATTCTCGTCCCCTTAACTTTTCCGTCATAAGAGTAACCCGCAATATGGGAAGTCCCAATATCCACCAGTTCGAGTAATTCCTTATCTATATCGGGTTCCTCCGCCCAAACGTCTAATATAGCTCCGGATAAACGCTCTTTTTTCAAAGCGGATTTCAAGGCTAACCTATCCACAACTTTACCCCTGGAAGTATTCACCAGAACACTACCCTCTTTCATTTTATGTATTCTCCTTTCATCGAATAAATCTAAAGTTTTATCCACACCGGAGAAAGATAAAGGAACATGCAGAGTTATAACGTCACAATCCATCAATTCATCCAACTCCAGAAAAACACTATCCTTTGATTCTCTGAAACGAGGAGGATCATTTTGCAAAACCTTAATCCCTAGCCCTTGCGCTTTTTTTACAACTTTGCTCCCAACATTTCCGACTCCAACGACTCCAAGACTCATTTCCGGAAGAGAAATTTTCCCCTTTCTATCGAGCAGTAAAAGAGATGCGATAACGTATTCCGCGACAGAATTTGAATTACTACCCGGAGCGCTTGAAAAACCTATACCTTCACTCTCTAAATACCCGGTGTCCACATGGTCTATACCAGCGGTTGCTGAACCGACGAATTTAATATTACTATTCTTCAGCAGTTGTTCATTCACTTTTGTAACAGAACGGACTACCAGGATATCAGCTTCCTTAACAACCTCAGAAGTTATCGCTCTACCCGGAACCGACAGGACTTCTCCGATTAAAGAAAAGGTTTCTTTTCCCAATAGGACATTTTTATCCATTACGATTTTCATAATCTAAGATAATATAACTTCAAAATATCGCCAGTTTAAAAATATAAGAATCGAAAACAAAAATCAATTCGATTGTGTTTTTAAAAAATGGGCGATTAACTTTTTTTATATTAAGTTAATGTTTCGAATCATTTATGTTTTTTTAATTGAAAAATATTCACTGTATATCCAGAAAAAGAAAATTTTGCAGCCGAAATCTAATCTTCATAAGGTTCCAGATGAACGACTACGTCAAATATGTCGGGGCCTTTTTCTATAAGTTCTCTTTTTACTTCCTCTGAGATATCGTGACCCTCTTTCACTGTAATTTTCCCATCTACTAATACATGAAGGTCGACATGCAGACCCGGACCAAGGCTTCTTGTTCGTAGTGCATGTATTGATTTAACCCCTTTTATTTTCGTTGTTATGTCTCTTATCTTTTTCAGTTCTTCCTTAGGGGCACTCAAATCCACTAGATCTCCAAAGCACTCTTTTAGAATTTTCCAGGAAACCCTGATAATGAATATAGATACAACAAAAGCTCCTATATGGTCCACAATTATAAGCTTCGGATTAATTGCAGCCAGAAGAACATTTGAAAGAAGTCCCATCCAGGTTACTTTTTTTATTTTTTTCATATTATTTTTTGAAATGCTATTTTTCATAGACAATAAGATTTTAAAGAAAGAATGAATAACTAAAAGTCAAGTAAGGGGATTGTTTTCATGGGCTATCATACGAATTCATTCATGACTACGCTTCTCTTTAATTGTTACCTTATTTATTACTATATTCTAATATTTAACTGCACCCAAAATATATTGACATCTTAATCATTATTTATTATAATTATCATATGAATACACAGCAATCTAGTGGTTATGGTATATGTGTCCAAAAACATGATTTGCTCATGCCCAAAAAGAAGTGTTTACTACTATATAATTAAACAAAAATAAAGAGACTTAAAAAAAGGAGGTTTTTTATGTTTTTGTTAATTTCTTTACTGTTAGTTGCTCAAAGTAATGTCAATACAGGTAACCCACGTTGGGCTTCTCCGGATGTACTTATCGAAGATTCTCTCGGTCCTTATGTGGATTTCGCCGCAGATTACAATTATTCTAATGGAAATATATACGTCGCCTGTATTCCTGATTCGGGAACCTATTTCGGCCCGGATTCTATGGGGATCCTTTTATTTCGTTCGACTGACCATGGCGAAACCTGGGATATGATATTCAGAGATGCTTACGAAGCTCTATATTGGGAAGTAAAGGAAATCGACCTTGTAGCTACAAGGGACGATACGGTTTACGTTCTTATGAGTTGGTATCATGATGTTTTTGGACACGATCAAATAAACATAGCAAAAATCTGGGGGGCGGTCGGAATGTGGAACATTGATTGGCTTTTGACTCCTGCTATAGACGCTACGGAAATCCGCTCTCCGAAACTCGTAAGAGACGATTTCGACGATTTTTATTTATATCTGGCTTATCTTGATATTACGAGCGAGAACGATTCTCTACATATTTTACGCTCCGCAGACAGAGGATATAATTGGAGCATCTTTGTGCGAGCCAGCACAGCGGCAGATTGGCAGGATCAGGATATCGCAATAGCTGATTCTTCTTTATATCATTTATCGACATTCCAACATTTCGAAAATCAGACTCTGCAGCTCAGCTACTGGAGGGACAGAGGAACTCCTGTCGATGTAATAAACCTTCTTGAGGTCAATACGAATAGCCACGGACAAATTCAGTATCCGAGGATAGGAGCTACCACTACACTGCCCGATACCACGCAGTTAGTTTACGCATTCTATTCTCAGGAGGATTCAATCACAGGGAATTATGATTTGCTTTATCTGTATTCGGAAAATGGAGGAAAAGTTTGGGATAGTATTCCTGACACACTTGCAGATGAAAGCTATTCACCGGTGCTCTGTGATTTGAGAGGTTATCAGGTTGCCCCCAATCAGTGGATGGATATTACTTATTGTTTTACATCCTCCGGTCCTAATTTCGAGAACTTCTGGTGCTGGTCTTCCGAAGGTGATCCTACAAATTGGCAGGGCGATACTTCCGTAGCTACGGGAGCAAACAGGTCAATGCCGGAGCTGATTTATTCGCCCGGAGCTCCCGGAGGCGGAGCTGGCGTTGTTTATAACGATTCCCTCGGGAATTTATGGTTTGACGCTCCGTGGTTACTGAGTGGTATTGCCGAGAATTTAAACGACAATAAAGATAAAATCAGAAGCCAAATTGTGTTCGCAGGAAGTACGGTAGAAATCGGCTCGACAGGCGCAATTGTTTATGATATAACGGGCAGAAAAATACTGAAATTGGATACCGATTTCTTGAATTTAAAGAATGCAGAGGGCAAGGATTTTAAAGGTGGCATATACTTTATCGTGGACAGATACGGTAACAGATTAAAACTCTCGGTAATAAAATAGCCCGATTTGAAATCAGAATAAAAATATGGAGGGCAAGTGTCGCCCTCCATTTTTTTTACAATCTTCCTTTTGATTTTATTTCTTTACCTAAATCCTATAAACTAATCGGCCTTTTAACAAATTTACAAATCGACCGGACAGGTATTTGAATTCCATCCGGCAAGACCGCCAAGAGCAACCTTTAGACTATGCCAGCCTTCTTTCTTAAGAAGACTTGCTGCCATCATTGAACGAAGACCGCTTCCGCAAAAGATACAAACGTGTTTCCTTTTAGGCACTTCATCCATTCTCTCGTAGAGTTGAGTAATGGGTATACTTAAAGCGTTAGGTATTCTGCCCTTCTCTTCCAGTTCTTTTTCGCCTCTAACATCAAGAATGACAATTTTTTCTCCTCTATCCAGAAGACGGCATAAATCCTGAACCTTGATTGTTTCAATCGAAGCACTTTCCTTTCCGGAGGTATTCCATCCGAGCATTCCCCCGGAAAGACAACCGGCAATATTATCATAACCGAGCCTTATCAACAATCTTACAACGGGCAGGGGATCATCTGTTTCGTTAACAAGAAGTATCGGCTTATCATAAGGCAAAAACCAGCCGGCAAAATTCGGTATTCCCTCTTTCCAGATAGATATAGAACCCGGGATGTGAGCAGAAGCGAAACTTGATTCCATCCGGGAATCAAGAACTACTGAATTTTCTGTTTTTTTCGAAAATTCACCAGGGGAAAGAGGAACAGGCACAGGTAGAGAACCGAGTATAGGCGCACCTTGCACATTGTATTTTTCCATCTGTTTAAAATAATAAGGTTTCTCTAAATCCTTTGCTATATTTTTAATAAAATCTTTTTTTTCGGTAAATTTAAGTTTCGGATTTAGCTTTTTCTCAAGCCCAATCGTAGTCCATGGTCTATCCGCGATTTCTCCCCCGCATACCGAACCTGCACCGTGAGCAGGACAGACAATAACTCCGTCACCAAGAGAGAAAAACTTATGGAAAATAGTATCGTAAAGCATATC
This sequence comes from uncultured bacterium, assembly GCA_964604245.1. Classification (GTDB taxonomy): domain Bacteria; phylum Hydrothermota; class UBA3072; order UBA3072; family UBA3072; genus JAFGHJ01. The sequence continues at coordinate 4,553 of CAZRYJ010000127.1, forward strand.
CGCCATTTCTTTCATATTATTTTTACCAAATAAATCGGCTCTTCCGACATCACCCGCAAAAAGAGTGTCCCCCGTAAAAAGAATCCAGGGAGAACCGCTGACGTCAAAAAGAAGATAACTCATACTACCTTTAGTGTGACCGGGAGAATAAATCGCCTCAACTTTATAAGAACCCACCTTCCATTCCTGTCCATCGTTCACCTCTTGCCCGTATTTATAATCCAATTGCGAATCCGCATGGAAAATCTCAGCTCCCGTCTTCTCCAAAAGTTCTCTCGAACCCACAACGTAGTCTTCATTTCGATGAGTTTCGAAAATATATTTGATTCGGAAACCCTTCCGGGAAGCCAAGAACAGATAAACATTAACGTCACGGCTGGGGTCGATTACAAAAGCTTCTCTGTTATGACCGAAAATGTAAGAATAATGAGCCAGACCTTCCGATTTAACTCTCTCGAAAAGCAAATTTTCCCCCTTTGTATTTAACTACTATAAATTACTCAGCCGCCTCTTCACATTCACACGAAAGATAATTCCTATCTTTGAACTCCTCCCTTTTTCCATCATTCCAATTGGTAACAGGTCGGTAATAACCGACAACTCTTGAATAAACCTCAGCTCCAATCGCAAGAACTTTCTCCTTAGAAACTTCCTTCCTCTCGATAATACTCTCTTCCATTAAAAAAACCTCCTTAATTTTACCGTGGATCTTTACCGGTTACCGTTGGATTTTCGGGATAAGAAGACCATTCGGTAAAAGAACCCTCATAAATTTTAACTTTTGGGTATTCAAGCAGAAATTTAAACATGACAAACTCGTTTGTTGCCTCTCTTCCCGTACCGCACGAGCAAATTACGGTCTTATCCGGCATTATGCCTATTTTGTCCAAAATATCTTTAATTTCATCTTCGTCTTTCAAAAGAGTAGAATTTCCTTCAACCATTAAAGTTTTCCATGGAAGACTTATCGCACCGGGAATGTGTCCGGGTTTCGGCCAGGGTCCCTGACCTTCGTAAACGTTTGCGGGTCTCGCATCAAGCAAAACGACACCTTCGTTATCCTTAACTTTCTTAAAATCTTCATATTCAATCCAGTAATCTTTTCTTAGATTAACCTTAAAATCCGATTCTTCAATAACGGGAAAGTCCTTCGTAAACTTTCTGCCTTCCTTTTTCCAATCATTAAGACCGCCATCCAGAACATAAACTTTATTATGCCCGAACCTTA
>CAZRYJ010000128.1:0-5772 GCA_964604245.1 uncultured bacterium
AGATTGAAATTTTTACCGAATATGAAGAAGCGTTAGAAACAATAGAAACTTTCTCGCATATTATTTTATTTTTTATATTCGATAGGGCAGGTGAGGTTAAATTATGCCGGCCAACTTTTTTGGATGATGCTCCGCATGGGGTTTTCTCGTCCAGGCATCCCTGCAGACCAAATGGAATTGGCTTTTCTATAGTAAAACTGGAAAAAAGAAATAAAAACATTTTAGATGTGAGCGGGATAGATATTCTTGATAATACACCACTTGTTGATATTAAACCTTATATCCCGATGTTTGATTGTTTTATAGATGCGAATAATGGCTGGACTCAAGATAAAAAACTACGCCCTAAACCGGAGGGAAGAGAGTAAGGGGTAGTTAGTACTACCCGAGTCATGAGTCGTGTGTCTTGAGTCAAAATAAAAAACAAAAAATAAACTTTGTGTTCTTTGTGTCTCCATGTAAGATTATTTTGGAGTTAGTTTTGACTTTGGACTAATAAATAAATCCTGTTAATCCTGTTTAATCTGCGTCCATTATCATAGATTCTTCGAATCTAAGTTGAGTGGTTAAATCGTTGAGTAGTTGAGTAGGAACAACAAAAAAAACTCTGTGTTCTCTGTGTTTTTCGTTTTTTCTCTGTGCTCTCTGTGGTAAAGGTTTTTTTGTGTCTTGTGGTAAAAAAGTACTTGACTTTTATATTTTTTTTCGTACGATTTGTATATAGTAATTTATGAGGGAGAAGGAATGAATCTATCTCAAAAAGAGGCAATTATAGCCCAGATTGTTGGGGCACAGCAGAGATATTATCCGTCGCATAATCGTGGTCGTAAACCGTCTCGGGAAGAAATAACCGATTGGATTAAAAAACTCTATGCCAGTGGTTTTGAAGAAGGACAACTTTTACTCCTTCTGAATGACGAAAAATCACGAAATCAACTTTTAGGAAACGCCTGGTATCAATAAGTATATCTTAAGGGTGTTATTAAAGCTTGCTCTTTGTTCAAAGTTATGGGCTCTGTAGTACTGTCAGTCAGCTTTTTGTTTTTTTTGCAAAAAGATTAAAAAGATTAGCCACTAAGTCACCAAGGCACAAAGAAAAAAAATAATTTGTGTAATTAGTGTGATTTGTTGTTCCTGTCAGATGTTGTGGGATGGGTTTTAAACAAATACAATAAAATTGGGTGTGGGGCTTTGTGTTTTAGTGTCTTTGTGGCAATTAAATAGCGGCTTTGCCGCGCTAGGCTAATCTGTGTAAATCTGTGGCTATTGTTAGATAGGGAGGGGGGTAGGGTTTATTCTTCTCTTTCCTCGTACCCTGCTTTGGAAAAGGTACCCGGATAGGCATGATCACCCATGGCAAAATCGTAGTCAACATAGTTTATTCCGTCAATTTCCAAGAGTGAAGTCGCCGAGTTGACGATATAATCTTCCGCTCCTGTAGTTCCCATGGATTGGGTTAAGTAAAAGTCGTTTATAACCGTGAGGTAAACTGTATCCGCAGATATTTTCACTAATTTTAGTTTTGGGGGATATAGATGCAGGGGTTCACCCTGCGGTGCGGCAAAAGACTGCGGGTCCTTATCCGAACCGTTTAATTCGTGGATTTTGTCAATTACTTTAGTTTCCAATGTTTTGGGTGATTTACGTGTGCAGGTTAATGTTAAAATTAAAAGTAATAAAAATGAATATTTGAATAGTCTATAAAACATTCCAACTCCTTTTATCCTTAGGGCTTTATTCAAGATAAATCTTTTGCTGTATCTGATCGATATTATAGCATTAAGCTATTTTTCGTAGGATTCACTTAAAAACGCGGTAAAGTTTTCGTAGAAATTATTGTTAAGCTCTTCTTTAACTTTGTCCAGAGCTCTTCCTTTGACAGATTCACGTGAAACATGTCCTTCCCTTGCGCTTGCTGTGTATGTATTCATGGTGTTACCTGTCATTGCGTTCGTCACGTCGACGGTAAGTTCCCAGCGAACAAATTCTCCTTCACGAGGGAATTCGAGAGGGGCTATATCCAGGTTACCTTTGATTATAATGTCCGGATTTTCCTCTCCGACACTGAAACCTATTTGATATACCACCTCTCTTAAATAGGAAGAAAGTTTCTCTTTCTCGCTTCCGGATGCTTCTATTTTTGCTATTATCTGTGTCTTTAATTCTTGTAGTTTAACCTGGATATCTTCTTTTGGAATGGGTAGGGATGGGGTGTCACCCATGAGGGAAAGTATTCTGTGAATTGAGCGGAGGGCTTCACCGATTTTGATTAGCTCCATGCATTTTTTAAGATAAATAAATTTTGTGATTTTGTTTTCCGCAAGGTTAGCCTCCTGGTAAAAACTCACAAGAGATTTATCGCTCTTTTTTATTTCCTCAAGATAAAGCATTTCCGTTTCTGCCTTACTTATTATAGAAAGGACGTAAAAGGTTGCGGTTTTCTCGTCGAAATAAGTTTTTGCCGTTCTTACGTTGATGAGTTCGTTTTCGCTGGTGAGAACGCTTCTGTTGACGAGATTTACGGAATGCTGCCAATCGATTTCTTCATCCTTTTTTTTCTCGGAATATGCTTCCAGAATTCTTCTGTCAAGATTTACGTTTACGGAAAAAATGCTCGAAAGAGATGCAATCGAACGCTGCCTCGCTTCGTCGAGCGAGCTTGCGCTTGCTACAGCAGTCAGGTAGAGCCTTTTTGGGTATGAAGTATCCGGATTTTCAATCCATTCAGGGAAATTATTTCTTTCAGTCCTTGAAGCGTTTGAAGCGCATCCCAAAAGTATAAATATAAGGAATCCTGCAATACAAAGATTTTTAATCATCTGTACGATACCCCCTCTATTAGGTTCATATCGTTTTTATCTATGAGAACTCTTTTTTTCTCTAAATCTACAACATTACCGCGTTCATCTAAATATTCGAAGACGATTTCATATTCGCCCGGCGGAAGATCGATTTTTCCGCCGTAAACCCTTCCGGGCATAGTTCTCCAGCATCGGAGGTCAGCATTCTCGGTTATATCGGTTACGGCATCCACGGCAAACTTAAGTAGTCCTGCCATAAATTTGTTTTTCCCTCGTTCCCTAACTTCTTCTTCTTTATCTTTTTCCTCTTCTTTTTTGTCTTCGTATTTCTTATCTATGTCTTCTTTTGCTTTAGCATCTATAGAAGCTTTGATTAAGGTTCTTAACGCGGCTCTAAGGTAAATAAGGGGTTTTTTTACTTTAAAGGTTTCTTCTGCGATATGACCGAAATCTTCAATCAGGTGCAGTTCTCCCAGAGCCTTCCCGTTTACAAGAGTCCTGATATGCCTGATTCCGGATTTCCTTCTTGCTATTTCCGGAACCGCAAATTTTAAATGTAATTCGTTATCGCTTTTGTATCTGAAAGAATTAATTTCCGTATTTTTTTTACCCGGGAGCATAACTCTTGCCATATTTAAGTCCGGGTCGAAGTCAAGCAACAGAGTGGATTGTATTTTAACCGGGCTCTTGCCTGCGAAACATAGGGTGTAAACGGGAACTGTGTTTTCTGCTGCAGGTGACAAAATTTCCGAGGAAAAATTTTCCAACCTGCCCGAAGAAGCTTCCAAGAGCTTTATTCTGTCAATTTTGACATCGTCCCAGTCACCCATGCTTTTGTATCCGAGCATTGAAAGGTAACTGCCGGTAACGGAGTATCTGAGATTTATTTCTCCGGGGTTAAAACTAAACTCGGTTTCACTTTCCTTGAGTTTTTTGCTTTCACCTAATTTCTCTGCCATACCGCTATATTTATCCTGCAATCGGTTCAATTTTAAATTAGTTCTGCGTATTTCCACCATTGCGTCTTCAGTCTTTTTTAAGTGTATATAATTAAGGTTCTTTATTATATTGATAAAGATGTCTTCGTAGTCTTCCCCGGCGTAATCAAGAACATTGTCATTCAGCAGGAATGAAATCATCATCTTTGAGATGGACCTGGTGAAGTTCTCCTCAATCGCAATTTCTGCTTTATCGAGAAATTCATTACTCTCAGCATACCTTCCCGCGAAGTGTAATGCTATACCCATATCCAGGTAATACAGGACCCTGTCCTTGCCTTCATACTTGCCTTCGTTTTTAGCCTTCTCTATCTTCTCTGCCGCTCCACTGTAAAAACGTGAGGAAAAGTCCTCTTCAATGCCTTTATAATGCTTGACTTGAGTTTGTACGTAAGCGCAGCCGATAAAAAGCAGGATAAAAACCGCTAAAAAAACAGCAAAAAAACGCTTAAGCAGCATTCACTACCATTTATATCCGCTTTGTTCAATAAGTTTCTTTATCTTTTTATTTCCTATCCAGGCTTTGGTATTCTCTTCTACGTTGATTAATTCGAGGTTTATTGTGTACAGGATAGCTTTCTTCCCTTCGAACCAATCTTCTACCGAGTAGAGGGAACCTATTAAGAAGTAATCGGCGCCTACTTCCTCTGCGAGCTTTTTGGCTGTTTTCTCGGAAGCGTACATCTGTTGATCCATTCTTTCTTCTCTTATTTCTTCTCTTTCATTTCTTGAAGCAACGAATTTAACTTTACCTGAGTTAATCAGTTCTCTTTCTATATCTTTTATAAAGACCTCTACATCTATATGTTCAGAGCTCTTGTTTACGACTGAGCCGACGATGACTACGGGTTCTTTTAATTTATCCTGTTCGAAATCGATAACCCAGCGGCGGGATAACATTTCGGAAATCATGCTTTCTGCTACAAGTCTCGAATCCGTGTCGTTCCATCTTCCTGAGAGATCCGTAACTTCATCTGTGGCTATTCTCTTAACTGTTCTGCCGCCTCCGCAGCCGGAAATAAGTAACAAACAAAAAAACAATAAAAACAATTTTCGCATATCTCCTCCTTTTTGAGTATTATAATGAATTTGATTTTATATGTCAAGGAATAAAAACTCTCCACTCCCAAACATTTTTAACCACGAGATTTCACTAGATTAACTCAAGATTTTTTCGTTTATTTTTATCTGTGTTTATCCGTGGCTAATTATTTTTTTAGTGTGTTTTTTTAAACACAAAGCCAAAAGGGGTAGTGGGGTTTAGTGTATTTTGTGTGTTTCGTGGTTTAATATTTTTTTCTCTGTGTCCTCTGTGGTTCAATTAGTTTTTGGTGGTTGGGGGGTGGTTGCCTTTTGCCGGGGTTCTAATATAATTCCTCAATGGATAATAGTACTATAGAAAAGGTTTTAAATATACTGAAGAAGAAATACAAGGAATGGAAAGCTCCTATTGTAACGGAGATAGCAAGTGAGACGAAGGATCCTTTTAGGATACTTGTTTCAACTGTACTTAGCGCTAGAACGAAAGATGCGGTTACAAGAGAAGCTTCCCGGAGATTATTTATTAAGGCATCGACTCCCCGTGCGTTGGCAAAATTACCTCCAGGTGAAATTGAAGAGTTGATTTACCCTGTTGGTTTTTTTCGTACAAAAGCAAAAAGGCTTCCCTCTCTTGCCCGTATTATAATTGATAAATATCAGGGTATGGTTCCCGATACTCTGGAGGAATTGCTTAGGATACCGGGTGTTGGAAGAAAGACCGCGAATCTGGTTGTAACTATTGGTTTTGGAAAACCGGGTATATGCGTCGATACCCATGTTCACCGTATATCCAATAGATTCGGTTATGTCAGAACAAACAATCCGACGGAGACGGAATTTGCCCTGAGGGAAAAACTGCCTTCGAGGTGGTGGATAACTTATAACGATTTTCTTGTTACCCTGGGACAGAATATCTGTTTTCCGAGAAACCC
>CAZRYJ010000129.1:0-5765 GCA_964604245.1 uncultured bacterium
CTTATAACGATTTTCTTGTTACCCTGGGACAGAATATCTGTTTTCCGAGAAACCCTAATTGTGGGGGATGTCCTTTAAACAAACTTTGCGAAAAAGTTAATATCTAAGAAACCAAATTTTGTATTAAAAAAATATGCCTGTGGCAAAGTGTGCCACAGGCATAAGTATCGATTAAATATAAAAACTGTTTATTTAATCAGCAACACCTTGTTTATAGCCGTTGTACCGCATGCATCAATTTTTAATATATATACACCATTCGCGAGACCGGACGCCTCAAGAGGAACATTGTATATTCCAGCACTTTGTGCTTCGTTAACCAGAGTTTTTGCTACCTGACCGGCTAAGTTGTAAAGACTTAACTTCACAGAGCTTCTCGCCGGAACAGTATACGATATAGTGGCGTTTGAGGTAAGGATAGCAGGAGCTGATAGTTTGATGTTGGTAGCCACTTCTTCCGGAACTTTGTCCTCATTTACCGCTGATAATATAGCCGTTCCAAAGAGGCTTGGATTCAGATATGAGTCATTGCTCTTATTCCACCATTTCGTAATACCCTCACGAACACTACCGTCGTTATCCGCGGCCTGAACTTCGAAGCCGATTACCGCATCTGACGCAAGAGTGATATTGGTATCTGCCAGAGTTGCAGTGGGAATCGCCAGTTCTACGTTATAACCAACGAAGGTTTGTTCCCACGCGATATCGCATTCAGAAGAAGATGGACCCTGAGTTGCGCTATCTTGCCCAAAAACAAATCTCCACTGAACATCGTTGCCGTCGCTGTAATCGCTGTTTTTGGAGTCATCGCCGTCGAAATAAATTTCCCAGCAGTCACACTGCCAGTCATCAGCATGTAGCCTTATAGCATCGTCTACTACCCTGCCAAAGAGATAAAAACCCTCGGCATTCCAGGCTGCACGGAAAGATGTGGAGAAGTCGGGTTTTCCGCTATCGGGGCAATTAGGAGTACCGCCTCCAATAACACTCATGGTAATTTCCGGAACATCTGCATAGGTCCACTCAGCATCCAGCAATCCATCAATGTAAGGCGCAATCGTAACCTGTGGTATCTGCAAAGTGTCATTAGTACCATCAAACTTCACTGTTCCCCAGGCGCTTGGAACCCCGTAGTCGCTGCCTCCAGCGGCAAACCATCTTAATCCATCATCAGACTTAATCGAGTCGTTGTCGGTAACCTGAAGGTCAAAACCAATTTCAGTACCTGTTGCCATGGAAATCGCCATCGGGGTACCTAATTTTTCCAGACCTGCTACAGGCACTTCCAGCTCCATGTCATAACCGTCGGTATTTTCTGTCCAAGAAAGATAATATTCAGCCGGGCGTAAATTATCACCACTAGCCCAACAAAGAGCCAGAGTGTCCTCTCCAGCAACCCATCTCCACTGGACATCATTAGCGTCCAAGGCGCCGGCTTTTTCGTTTTGACCATCGATAAATATTTCTACGCAGTCGGATTCCCAGGAATTCGCAACAGCCGCTATAGTATCGTCTACAACATGTACAAAAAGATAAAGAGCATCTTCATTCCAGGCGAGTTTATACCATGCTGATACATCTTCCGCCCCCATCGGGGGATTACCGTCAATTAAAGTAAATAGTCCAACATCCTGGAAAGTCCACGATGCATCTTCTACCCCGTCGTTTGTAGGAGCATCCACTACGTATGGGACCATAAGCCTACCATTAATGGTGCTACCAGCATTGGCGGCAGAAAGCATAAGACTAAAACAAACAAGTAACACTAACATTTTTGATAAAATTAAAAGTCTTTTCACTTCTTAACCTCCTTAACATTCTTACATTTAAACTTAACATTCTTACATCTAAACTTACTTTTAAATAAAAATTATAATCTAATTCTATTATTCTACGATTATTCTACGATGGGTGATCTTCATTGAAGAAAACATAATAAAATATTTCGGCCTTCCCTCCTCATCTTCCGTAAAAGAAGAAAAGGCCTTATTTGCCAAATTTTAATTGCACAGTTAACTGCATTATCGCACCCCCATTTTTTATTTTGTTTGACTAAAAATTTCATTATCCTTATAGCTAACAATATAACGAAATAAAACTTAATGTCAAGGGTTTTTTTAAGGTATGTTGTTATTATAAATAAATGTCCTACTTTAATTTCATAAATAAATGTCACATTTGGGAGGGAAAACATGACATTTATTTATAATAACTGGTTGGAGTTTTTAGTATTGAAAAAGATAGAAAAAAGGTTACCTCTTCGTAAAAAAGGAGGTAATCTTGGAAAAGTATTCCCTTACTATGAAAGATATTAAAAGACATAAAATAATCAATAGCTGGCTTAAAAGAGAAATAACAGGTAATCAAGTAAGCATTCTTTTAGGGATCAGTTATCGGCATGCTTTAAGGTTAAAAAGAGCTTTTAAAGAAAAAGGACTTGAAGGGATTGTTTCAAAGAAGAGAGGCGGAAGAAAAGGTATTTCGAACCTATTGAAAGAAAGAGTTTCAGGTTTATTTAAGGGGAAATATGATAGTAGATTTAATATAGCCCATTTCAATGAGAAGCTAAATAATTTAGAAAACATTCATCTTTCTTACAGTACGGTTAAAAATATTTTAATAGAAAAAAGACTTCATAAACCTAGAAAGAGAAAAGGAGATAGCGGTTATAAGAGGAGAAAGCGGATGCCAAGAGAAGGAATGCTTATCCAGATGGATTCTTCCCTTCATCAATGGTTAGAAAATATTCCGGAGGATTGGTATCTCATAACAATGATAGACGATGCCACAAATGAACTTTTATTTGCAAAGTTTTTTTATAAAGATACCTCCTTTAACAATATGGAAGTTATAAGGAAAGTTGTTGAAAATAAAGGAATTTTTATGTCTTTGTATGTTGATAAAGCTTCCCATTTCAAAACTACCAGATATGGGGGATTACATTATAACGTTAGTATTGAACATGAAGAGACTCATATAGAAAAGCTATTGAAAGATATTGGTATCACTTTAATACCTGCGAATTCTCCTAAGGCAAAAGGAAGGATAGGGAGGGATTTTGGAACATTCCAGGATAGACTTATAAATGAGATGTGGCTGGCAAAGATAAAAGACTATAGAGAAGCGAATAGTTTTCTCAGAGAGGTATTTATTTCTTACTGGAATAAAAGGTTTAAAAGAAGACCGAGAGTGGAAGGAAGTGTTTATAGAAGTGATAGAGGGATAAATCTTGATTTAGTATTTACCAAGAGGTATGTGAGGAATGTATCAAACGATAGCACAATAAGTTTCTGTAAACAGGAGATACTCCTCCTCTAACGAGGAGGAAACTTAATCCATCTAGAAAAAAAGCAGAAGTAAGAGTATCTTCCGAAGGTACAATATGGATTTTGTATGAAGGTAAGGTTATCTATCAAACAGAAATATCGGAGGAAAATTTTCTTGTGAAGAAAGAGAAATTAATAGAGGATATTTTAAAGCACAGATCATACGGGTAAAAATATGACATTTATTTATAAAAAAATGTGACATTAACTCAAGCTGTAAAATGTGACATTAACTCAGGCTGTGAAATATGACATATTGCATCAAAACAACATTGGGTTTTTTTCTGAAGCCAAGACACATCTTTTGCAATTTAAAAGCCAAAAACTATTGTCAAGCTCTTGCAACGAATAGGTTTTTATTCCCCTATGTTTTTTAAAGGTGTGTCCAAGTTTCAGATTTTACCCTTGACAAAAAATTCTCTTTTATTATACTAATAGCTAATATTAGATTCGTTATGAGTAAGTCTAAGGATTATAATCTGGTAAGGTTAAGGAGTAGTTATGAGTAAGTCTAAAGATTATAATCTGGTAAGGTTAAGGAGTAGTTATGTTTTAAGCTGTTTGACCTGAGGTTTCAGGGGGGGTGTAAAAAAGTTGAGTTTTTCTAAAGCAGAGTTTATATTTCAAAATGTGAGAAGAGACATTGTCAAATGTTCTATATTTCAGTCTTCAATTTTAATCCAATTTGTAAACCCTAATGAAAGGAGGCTTTAATGAGAAGTACGAGAAGGGGAGGAGAATTGTTGCCCAGATGGGTTATAGGTGGGCTGCTTGTTATTTTGTCTTTTTTAGCCTTTAACCCAAGCGTAAAAGCGGCAGTTACAGGAAAGATCACAGGTGTTGTTATAGATGCCCGAACAGGCGAACCTTTACCCGGAGCTAATGTCTTGATTAAAGGTACTGCTATGGGAGCCGCGGCAGCTCAAACCGGATATTTTGTTATCCTTAGAGTACCCCCGGATATATACAATGTACAGGCACGGATGATGGGGTATGAAAGTGTTACTCTGACAGGTGTTGAGGTAAGTACGGATCACATGACCCAGCTTAGATTTAGTCTTGAGCCCGCTGTAATTCCGGGAGAAGGTGTTACCGTAAAAGCTAATGCAGAAATCATAAAAATGGACCTTTCGTCTTCCGCTATTTCCGCGAAAAGCGAAGACATAGAGGCTGTTCCGTTTGTTGCTGAAATTGGGGATTATATTAATCGACAGGCTGGGGTTCGAGGTTGGAATGTGCGAGGAGGGGGTATAGATCAGGTTAGTTTTACGACAGATGGTTTGAATTTAGTGGATGGTCGTACAAATGCCCCTGCTTTGATGCCGCCCTTAAGTATGGTAAGAGAAGTTAACGTCATTAAGGGTGGTTTTGCCGCCGAGTATGGTAATCTCCGTTCGGGCTTAATAAATATTGTAACCAGAGAGCCTTCCAAGGTCTATCAGGGATCGATAAATTTTCGTTTCAGTCCGGCTCATATGAAACACCGGGGTATCTCTGTTTATGATACGACCCATTATTGGGTAGGAGCTTTCGTTATAGAAAAAGATAGTCTTTGCTGGATAGGCGGAAGAGGTCTTATAACAAAAGCAAGGAATGCTTATAGCGCAGGAGATTCCGTTTTAGGCGATTACTACACTGACCTTCAAACGCGCTATTTTAGATTTGATAACGGCTGGCTTAGAGAAGCCGGAGGGGATCCTGATAGTGCAGAAGCTTTACGTGAGAGATTTATGTGGACGCAGAGACTTGTAGGGGCGGATGAACTGGTTCCTGAAGATTATGTCGGTCCTGCGAGAGAGAGGACGTATGGTGATAAACCAGACTGGAACGTGGATGCTGGTTTTGGAGGTCCTGTTCCCGTGGTTGGTGGATTTTTAGGAGATTTAGGTTTTTATGCCGGCTACAGGCAGAACAAAGATGCGTTTGCCCTTCCGACTATCAGAGATTATTATATTGAGCAAAATACAATGTTGAAGTTGGTCTCTCATCTTACCCAGTCGATAAAATTAAGCTTTGATATAATGTATGGTGAGCAAAACACTGTGTCAGCAAGCTCGAATGGAGAACTCGGTGCGGAAAACCGACCGTATGGTCTTAATTTAACACCAGGTGACCTCGGTACTCAGATTGTTGATTTTGTTCAGGGAGTAGGTTATGATCCTGTGGGAGGTCCGAGAGGAGCAGGCGGAATTTATCTTTCGAAAGGAGATGATGTATTCAGGAGCGAGGTGGCTTCGAAACACGCAGTGTATTATCCTGCTTTTATACCTCCGTATGATGTTTATAACAATATGCAGGGTTTTACTTTTGACCATGCAATAAGTGAGAACGCTTTCTATACGGTCAGGATTTCTCATTTGAGTAATGAAAGATATTGTAGCGCGTATGAAACGTTTGAGCCGAGGGATACTACAACATATACGTTGCCGGGTGGTGCAA
>CAZRYJ010000130.1:0-5759 GCA_964604245.1 uncultured bacterium
GTTAAAAGATTGTATGCGCGCTCGATATCGATTTTCGTGTGCTGGATATCTTCTTCCGATAGATTGTCTAAATCTCTTGCGGCTAATTCCTCGGTAATGTGAAATATCGCCATGAGGCTTTCCGTAAACGTTGCGTGTTCCAATAAATTAGGATTTTGCAGCAATCTGATCAGGAATTCTCTTTTAGTGGTTAAGAAATTGGATATTTTTTTAAGTTCTATTTTATTAATATCGATATCAGCTTTGTAGGATTTCAATCCTTTAAAAGCTGACTTGAAATCCATGTCTTCGCATCCGTCTTCGACAACAATAAGGTCGTGAATCTTGTTAAGGTTTTTATCGAAATTAGATAAATAAACAAGAAGATGTTTTCCGAAATCACTGAAGAAGGTTTCGATAACCATATTCAATTTTTTAAGATGACTTTGCTTTTCCCATTCATGAAGCACGTGATGTATTATTATGGTTACGAGAAGGACTTCGACGAATACGAACGCGATATCTCCTACGAGATAAATAAATATGTGATGGGCATCTCTGAATATAAGGTAATGAATAAAATAAAAAGCTATGGATAAAATTAACATAGCTATACCTGCAACGATTTTCCAGTTAAATTTCTTATTCATTTTTCACCTCCCGGTTTCAAAAGAAAATTATTGAATCATGTTTTCTTATATATGAGTTTAATATTATTCTTGCTGTAGCGCAAGTTTCCTAATTTTTTATAAAATTATAGAAGATTACCCCGAACTTATCGGGGTAATCTTCCAGGAGGTGCACGCTTACTTTAAAAACTTTGAAACAAACGGGGAGGTATCGCCCCGACGTAAGAAATGCCCTGAGGGTCCTTCTCCTAAAAACTCAGAAAACCATGATTCGTGTTCGATTTCTTCGTTGAGAATTGCAAGGGCAAGGTCGTAAGTTCGGTGGTCCTTGCCTGCCGTCATATTGCAAACTTCAGTGTATCCTCTGACTGCGCACCGTTCTGCCTCTACAAGTACCTTTAATATTCCTTTGGCGTCTGCCGGATTTTCGGGTAGGGATGCAGGTGGACAGGCTGATAAATCATGAAATTCCTTCATGCAGCTCGGCAACTTGCCTCCAAGTTCATATATCCTTGGCATCAAGGCTTCAAAGTGATTACGGTCTTCGATTCTCGCAGTTTCTGCGATTTCCTTGATACCCTCGCCTTCTAAACCAATCAGATTTGCCCTGAGAATTGTATAGTAATAATAAGTCGTTAGTTCCGCAGAAGCATTTTTTATCAGTAACTTTAACAACTTGTCTAAGTCCACTCCTGATTTTTCAACCATTTCAATTGCTACTTTTGCCATTTTACTTTCCTCCCTTTTTAACTTTTATTGTTTAGATTTTAAAAAAATTCCAACACAAATTTTGCTTGTGCCTGCTGCAGACTATTTAATTACATATTATCACCCCCTACTATAATAATTACTATGTAGTAATTATTACTAATAGCTAACAAAATTTTTTTTGCTATTTCCTGCTGCAGTATTTGCAAAACCCTTCAAGAATAACCTTCCTATTTATCACGGTAAAATCTTTTTCTATTTTTCGAGGTATTTCTATACTGTCGTAAAGTTCATTTTGAAAGTCTGTTATGTTTCCGCATTTCATACATCGAAAATGATGGTGGCTCCGGGTATCCGGATCAAAGCGTTTTGGCTCGCCATAACCCTCTACTACGTTAGCAATGCCAATTTCGGAAAAAGACAAAAGAGTTCTATATACAGTGTCGAAGGATATGTTGGGCAAAGATTTTTTCACTCTTTTGTATAAAATATCCGCAGAAGGATGATCTTTTGACCTCACCAGTTCTATATATATTACCGTGCGCTGAGGAGTAATTTTTAGATCGTGCTCCTGGCACGCATTTCTAAAAAGTTCCATTGAAGAATCAATATTATTGTTTAGCATATAATTATTATATAGTAATTATTCTTATTTGTCAAGGGCCTTTTTTTTGTTATTTAAAGTTTATGGTTCGATGTCGATATCGAAAGTAAATCTTTATTCATAGTTTTATTCTTCATATATAAGTGCCTTGACAGGATTTGTGTTATCCTTATGATTTAAATTGTAATTGTTTAAATTAAACGGAGGAGATATGTATATGTTTTCGAAAATTAAAAAAATCAGGCAATTATTTAATCTGGTAACGATGTTGGTCTTTTTTTTGTTGTTGTTGATGCCTTTTAAGGTAGTTGCTGAGGATGGTTATAGATTGTGGCTTCGGTATGATAACATAAAAGACTCAAAGACGCTAAATAAGTATAAGAAAAATATTAAATCAATTCATTTTCCGGGTGATGAACCTACTCTAAAAGCTGCACGGGAAGAGTTGGCAAAAGGCGTTACGGGTTTATTGGGCTCTCCTGTAAAATTTACAGGTAAGCTAGAAAAGAGCGGAACCCTTATTGTGGGGACTCCGAAATCTTCGAGCATTGTTGCATCCCTTTCGCTCGATGATAAACTGAAAAATGTTGGGGAGGAAGGTTACATAATACAAAATTCCGTTATTAAGGGTAAAAAATGTATTGTAATTACTGCCAATACAGATGTTGGTATATTGTATGGAGTTTTTAATTTTTTTAAACTGCTTCAAACCAATAAAAATATCATGGATCTTTCGATAAGCGATAAGCCCAAAATAAAATACAGGCTTTTAAACCACTGGGATAACCTTGATCGTACGGTTGAAAGAGGTTATGCGGGTTTTTCGTTATGGGATTGGCATAAGCTGCCGGATTATCTGGATCCTCGATATAAAGATTACGCGAGAGCTAACGCGTCAATAGGGATTAATGGAACTGTTTTGACTAATGTCAATTCTAATGCCGCAGTTTTAACTCCAATGTATCTGGAGAAAGTAGCTGCTATAGCAAGCGTTTTCAGACCGTATGGAATTAAGGTATATCTTACCGCGCGTTTTAGTGCTCCAATTCAAATTGGCAACCTGGAAACAGCAGATCCTCTCGATCCGGAAGTTAAAAAATGGTGGAAAAACAAGGTTGATGAAATTTATAAATATATTCCGGATTTCGGAGGATTTTTAGTAAAAGCAAATTCGGAAGGTCAGCCCGGACCGCAAAAATACGATCGCAGTCATGCCGAAGGAGCCAACCTTCTTGCCGATGCTCTTTCGCAGCATGGAGGTATCGTTATGTGGAGGGCTTTCGTTTACAGCTACGATGTAAATGAAGACAGGGCGGAGCAGGCATACAATGAATTTGTACCCCTTGATGGAAAGTTTAGAGATAATGTTCTAATACAGGCGAAAAACGGACCTATTGATTTTCAACCGCGGGAGCCTTTTCATCCTTTATTCGGTGCTACGACAAAAACACCTGTTATGATGGAATTTCAAATTACTCAGGAATATCTGGGTTGCGCTACCCATCTGGTATATCTGGCAACTTTATATAAAGAATGTCTGGAATCCGATACTTATGCTAAAGGCAAAGGTTCAACTGTAGCTAAAGTACTCGACGGTTCACTTTTTAAATATACAAATACCGGGTTTGCCGGAGTTTCGAATATCGGAACCGATAGAAACTGGACAGGTCATCATTTTGCCCAGGCTAACTGGTATGCTTTCGGGCGTCTTGGATGGAACCACGAACTTTCACATGAGAAAATCGCAGAAGAATGGATACGGATGACTTTTTCAAACGATAAAGATGTTGTAAAAACTTTAAAAGAAATTATGATAGCTTCTCGAGAAATAGCCGTAAGCTATATGACTCCCCTTGGATTACATCATATGATGGCGGAGGGTCATCACTATGGTCCGGGTCCGTGGGTTGCGGTGTCCGGCAGGCCTGATTGGACTTCCGTTTATTATCATCAGGCGGACTCTAAAGGAATCGGATTCGACCGAACAAAGACAGGTTCGAATGCTCTGAGTCAGTATTATCCTGAGGTAAGGGAAAAGTTTTCTGATCTTAAAACCTGTCCGGAGGAATATCTTCTCTGGTTTCACCACCTTAGTTGGGATTACGAGATGAAATCGGGAAGGACCTTATGGGAAGAACTCTGCTATAAATATTACAGCGGTGCCGATTCGGTAAAATGGATGATCGATGGATGGTCTTCTCTATCCGGAAAAATCGATAAGGAGAGATTCGAACATGTATCAACATTTTTAAAAATTCAGGCAGAGGAAGCAATCTGGTGGAGAAATTCATGCCTGTTATATTTCCAGTCATATTCGAAAAAACCTATCCCTGCAAAGTACGAAAAACCTTCGGGTACACTTGAGTATTATAAGAGTCTTAGATTCCCTTATGCTCCCGGTATAAGACCGTCATGGTAATTTAGCATTAAGGCATATTAGATTAAGATATATATTGATTCTACGTTAATAAATAGGACAATAAAGAATAGTGTTAGACCTTTTTTGTCCTATTTTGAGTTGTCCGCGAGAAGTAGTTTTTTTTTGCGCAGACTCCCCCTTGGCGACTTCGCAATTAATATCTCAAAGAGCTATTCATAGACCGAATATATCTGAGTAAATAACGGCGTAAATATATCCGTTTGCCCTTGTCCGGAATTCAACTTCTCCATGCCCGATCTCGTTATTAAATTCGAACGAGTACGCCATAACTGTTGAGGTACCAGTAAGATCAACGGCTACGGTATCGTTTAATGGATCTTGAAATACAGCTATGAATTCATCTTCTTCAATTTCGACGATATCGGCGGTATAATTAATATCTCCAGTCGTCAAATCAATAAAGTGAACCATGTATGCGTTTTCGTTAACGTATTTTTCGTGTTCCACAACAACTCCTTTCATACCGACTGCATATGCTTTCGTTCCTCCCGTAACCGGGTAGATGTAGAGGACTCCTCCGTTTTCCCATAACTCTAAAGAATATCCATTTTCGTCATAGATGGTTATATTTTCGTTGGGCATTATTGTTTTTATTTCTTCGTCTTCACCGGATGCGTTTCTAAAAACGATAATGAGTAAGCCGGTGGAGTCTTCAGCGAAGTCTAGATTATCACCATTGAAGTAATATATCTCATAATCGGAAATATCCGGCCCAGTAGAACCACTGCAGAAAGTTAGTAGAAAGGCTAACAACAGCGGGGCAATCCAGAGTTTGTTACTTGAAAAGCTATATTTTTTTCTCATTTCTGCCTCCTTTTATTTAATAAAGAAATTTAATTGTTTTTTTATATTAGTCAAGATGGAGATAAATGAGTGAATGGGAGAATGAGCGGATGGGTTTATGGGGCCTGTCTGTTTAACTTAAATTTGAAAATTTATTCAGCTTGCCTATAAGATTTTTTTGTGTATGTTATATTTGATTTATAGAGGAATAAATGGATACCATAAAATGTCCCAATGCAAAATACATTAAAAGAAGTTAACAAATGTTAATAATTTCAATTTTACAATTACTTGACCACACAAATATAACCAACAACTTTATTGCTCAGGGAATAGGTTTTGTCGGGCTTGTCTTTGCTATAATTTCCTTTCAAAACAACAAACGTAATCTTATTCTTGTCTTTTTAGGTATGGCGCAAATGTGTTTTATCGCACATTTTGCTCTCCTGGAAGTTTGGCCTGCCTTTGCGGTGAATATAGTGGGTGTAGTCCGCACTTTCTCTTTTCTTCTCCGAGGAAAGAAAAAATGGATGGATAAAAACACCTTGATGTATGTTTTTGTCGGTTTATTCTGTATAGCCGGAGCTCTTTCCTGGAATGGCTGGCTTAGTCTTCT
>CAZRYJ010000131.1:0-5705 GCA_964604245.1 uncultured bacterium
AACGGTGATAGATGGAACAGACAATTCGACCACCTCTGTTGCCGTTGGAGATGAACCTTATGCGATCTGCGTCAATCCCAACACAAACAGGATATATGCGGCAAATAATGAAAGTGACAGTATAACGGTAATAGATGGCGCGACCAATTTCACCGCCACTGTTGCCGCTGGAGATCAGCCTCGTGCGATATGCGTAAATCCCAACACAAACAAGATATATGTGGCAAATTTTGGCAGTGACAGCGTAACGGTGATAGATGGAGAGGATAATTCAACTACTACTGTTCCCGCTGGAGATAGACCTCGGGCGATCTGCGTGAATCCTATTACAAACAGGATATATGCGGCAAATAATGGCAGTGACAATGTAACGGTGATAGACGGTGGGACTAATTCAACCGAAACTGTTGCCGCTGGAGATAGACCTCGGGCGATCTGCGTCAATCCAAACACAAACAAGATATATGCGGCAAATAGTGGCAGTGACAATGTAACCGTGATAGACGGAGGGACCGATTCTGCTATTACTGTTGCCGCTGGAGGTTACCCTAATGCGATCTGCGTCAATCCAAACACAAACAAGATATATGTGGCAAATTATAACAGTAACGACGTAACGGTGATAGATGGGTCGGATAATTCGACCATTTCTGTTTCCGCTGGAGATTCCCCTTTGGCGATATGCGTAAATCCAAACACAAACATGATATATGTGGCAAATATGTACAGTAACGATGTAACAGTGATAGATGGCGAGGACAATTCAATTACCTCTGTTTCTGCTGGAGTTAACCCTCAAGCGATCTGCGTGAACCCCAACACAAACAAGATATATGTTGCGAATCAGAACAGTGACAGTGTAACGGTAATAGATGGATTGGATAATTCAACCACCTCTGTTGCCGCTGGAAATATGCCTTGGGCAGTCTGTGTAAATCCCAACACAAACAAGATATATGTGGTAAATCATGACAGTTACAATGTAACGGTTATAGACGGCACAGATAATTCGACCGACTCTGTTCCTGTCGGAGATGTACCTGTTGCTATTTGTGTAAATCCCAACACAAACAAGATATATGTGGCAAATTATTTGAGTAACAATGTAACGGTGATAGATGGTGAGACTAATTCAAGTGCCACTGTTTCCGTTGGAGATGGACCTTATGTTTCTTGCGTAAACCCAAACACAAACAAGATATATGTGGTAAATCATGACAGTTACAATGTAACGGTTATAGACGGAGCAACGAATTCAACCACCTCTGTTGCCGCTGGAAATATGCCTTGGGCGATCTGCGTGAATCCAAACACAAACAGTATATATGCGGCAAATAGGAGTAGTGACAATGTGACGGTGATAGATGAGGTTGAAGAATATACATCTCCGCTTGTGTCATCCATTATTCCGCTGTCTGATAATGAAACAACAGTCCGGATTCCTTCATTTGCCGGAACTTCCGACAATTCTCGAAGTCCGACCAATTGCAATATCATGAAGGTTCTCTATCAGTTGGAGACCACACAAGGTTCCTGGGAAGAAGCAACAATCTCGTTAGGTGGGGGAACATCTTCTGTTAGTTGGGAAGCAACTGCACTTAGTTCCCTCACAATTGGATTCCATTCCCTGTATGTGGTCGCGCTTGACAGTACATCCGGAACAATAAATATGACTGAGAATTTTACCGGTGGAATTACTCCTTATTATTTCCTTGTTAGAACACCCGAAACCGGTATTGATATAGATACGGAAAAACCAACTGGATTGATGTTTTCAAAATCTAATCACAAGGCGTTTAGCAGCTCAACACAAATAAGCTACTATTTACCTGCAATAGAAAATCCCGGAGGATTCACGCTTAAGGTCTATAACATTTCCGGCAGTGTTGTAAAAACGCTTGCAGATAAAGTATATACTCCAGGTTTATATACGGAAGAATGGAATGGTACAAATGAAAAGGGCGAAGCTCTCCCAAGTGGTATATATTTTTATAACCTTGAAGCAGAGAATTTAAAAGCCGCAACGCAAAAAACTATATTGATAAGGTAGGTTTTTAGGTTTTAGAAATAAAACCGACCGAAGACCGCGGACGGATGACCGAAAAAATAGCAAATAGAAAATCCTATTAATCCTGTTCTTATCCTGTCTAGATATTGGGGTTGTGGGATGGGATTTTGTTAAACAACAATAATGATCCTGTCAATCTGCGTTTATCTGCGTCCCAATAATTGATTCTTCGAATCAAAGTTGAATGGTTAAATAGAGAAATGGTTAAATAGTAAAAACAATAAGTACTACATGTTCTACATGTGGATAATATGGTTGTGGGGATGGGATTCTAACTTCCAACTACTAACTTCTTTTTTTTAATGCTATACTTGACAATACAATAAAGTCTTTTATTATCCCAATATTATAGGAAGGTAGCAAATATATTCGGAGGTTTTTATTAGAGTCAATGATATAAATAAAGGAACACAAATCACAAATTATACCAATTTTTCATCTTCTTCAGGGAAAAGATTTTATTTGCTTTCGTTAACAAAAAAGAAGGGAGGAGAAAACGATGAGAACAAAATTCATTGAAAGCTTTATTGCAGCATTAACGCTGCTTATGATCTTTGGCTGTCACAGGAATCCCGCTATAGAAAATTTTACAGCAGATATAATTCAAGAAGTGAATAATCAACGGATAGAAGGAAAGATGTTCGTAAAAGGGAATGAATACCGAATGGATATAAAAGAAGGGGAGGACGAAACAAGTATTCTGGTTAACCGAAAAAGAGGGAAACAAACAGTTATTATTCATTCGCGAAAAGTTGCATATGAACACTTAAATACCAGTTCTAAAAGTCTATCTGAAAACCCTTTTGAATATTTTAATTCTTTGCTTGAAAAAAACTCTTCAAGAAAAAAAGGTTCTGAAGTCATCAACGGCTACGAATGCAGGAAAATAGAAGTTTACGAAAAGAACAAAAATTTGGCAACTGCCTGGGTTTCTAATACATTAAACTGGCCGATTAAAATAGAAATTGAAGCTGAACCTCAGAAGGACGTAATTTTAGAAAAGATCAAAGAAGAACCTGTAGAAGAAAATCTGTTCCAGGTACCTGAGGGCTATAAATTTTATCTTGATAAAACAACTATATTAGAAAAATTGGAGGAGAACGGGATAAAATATAAAACCAAAGAGGGGACAATAGAAATTAAAGTGTTCGGTGCAACTGTATTAAGCAAATGCTTCCCTGGCTGGAGTTTTTTTCTTATCTTCAGAGAAAAAGAGGGAGAGTCCACATCTGGTAAGGCCCCTAAGATGCAAACCGCTGTTAGTAAAGATGGAAAAAACATCTACATTTTATATAGGCCGGAAACTGATACGTCTCTTAACAATGGTCTTAAAATGATTCAGTATCAAAACATCAAAATAAATGACGAACAAGACGTGAGAAAGCTCGGAAAGGCCCTGTTGTTTTTATTCTTCAGAGGTTCAAAATTTGAAGACGTGGAATCTCTGGGCAAAAACGAATGGGCAATTTATAAAAAATCAGCCTCCGAATATTTAGACGGTTTGATATTAGAAGTAAACGACAGCGGAGAAATTGCAGAATTAAAATACAAATCAAAAATAAAGAAACAATAATAGAGAGTAGTTAGTCGTTAGCTTTAAAGCTAAGTTGAATTGTTGAATAGGAAAATAGTTGGATTGTAAAAACAACAAAAAAATCCGTGTGTATCCGTGGCTAATTAAATAAATTCTTCGAATCCAAGTTGAATTGTTAAATAGGAAAATAGTAAAATGGTTTTCCCATTTCCCAATTTTCCCATTTTTCAATTTTCCTAATTTGTTCTCTGTGTTCTCTGTGGTTAATTAATCTCCAAAGAGAAATTCTTTCAATTCTTCAATCCCTTCTTCTTTTTCAATAGAAACGGGAAAAACAGGGTAAGGAGTAGAAATATCAGGTTGTGTTTTTATCTTATCGGTTTTTGCCAATACGATTCCTATTTTCCTGCGTGGGTCTTTTTCAAAATATTCCTCAAGTTCTTCTATTATCGGTTTTATTGTATCCGGTTTTTCAATCTGTGTGCAGTCAAGGACGATTAAGAGTATTTTTACTCTTCTAAAGAGTACGTTAATATCTTCCGCCGCTTCGGGGATTAGAGGTGGAGTGTCCATAAAAGTATATCTTGAGAAATTATGTACATAAGTCCACAAACGCGGACTTTTCGTGGTGAAAGGATAGTCGGCTATTTTAGGTAAGCCTCCGGTAATGCTTGCTATTAAGGAAGATTTTCCGGAATTTGGAGGTCCTATTACAACAATGTCTGCTTTAGGACTAAATGTCAAATTGAGGTTATTCGTTTCCCCTTCTTTGCCCGGAGTCGCTTTTCTTGGAGCCTGGTTGGTGGAAGTGGCGAAATGTATATTACCTCCACCGCCTCTTCCGCCTTTTGCGACTTTGATTTTTTGCCCATCGAAGAGCAGATCGGCTAAAGGTCTTTTTTCGTCTATTTTGTAAATGGTAGTTCCAAGCGGAACATATATTATCAGATCTTTGCCGTTTTTACCGTGTCTTTTATTTTTTCCGCCGGGATTCCCGTCTTCTGCTTTAAAAAAAAGA
Organism: uncultured bacterium; assembly: GCA_964604245.1. Classification (GTDB taxonomy): domain Bacteria; phylum Hydrothermota; class UBA3072; order UBA3072; family UBA3072; genus JAFGHJ01. The sequence goes on from CAZRYJ010000131.1 coordinate 4,621, forward strand.
TCTTTATGAAGATGTTCAAAAGAATGATATTTTTCTGAAGCTTCAAAATAGACGTTTCCTCCCTTCCCTCCATCTCCTCCATCCGGACCGCCTCTGGGCTGGTTCGGTAAACGACTGAAACCCACCAGTCCATCTCCGCCTCTTCCACCCTTTACTTCTATTGATAAATAATGTAAACTTATTGTAATTACTCCTGGGAGTGACTATTTGAAAGACGTTCTTTCAATCTTTTTCCGATTTCCGGGGGAACAAACTCCGATATGTCACCGTTAAGAAGAGCTATTTCTTTTACTGCGCTTGAAGAGAGAAATATATATTTTTCATCGGGGAAAAAATATATAATCTCAATATTCATTGAAAGTTTCCTGTGCATCATGCCCATTTGAAATTCGTACTCGAAATCGGAGAGAACCCTCATTCCTCTTACAATCGCATCTGCTTTATTTGTTTTGACATATTCTGCTAAAAGACCTTGCCAAATCTGGACCTCAACGTTTGGTATATCTTTTGTCGCTATTTCGCATAATTCTTTTCTCTCTTCGGCGGAAAACAGAAAATCTTTTTCATAATGCTGTGCTACCACTATGGTCAGATGGTCAAAGATTTTTAGACATCGCTTAACTATGTCTATATGTCCGTTTGTAATAGGGTCAAATGTTCCGGGGTATATTGCCGTTTTCATCTTTTCAGGAAAGTAAGAGAAGTATCTCCATAAATTTTACTTTTAATGATTTTAAATCCATTATATTCGAACTCCTCATTCGACGGACGCTCAACAATTATTGTTGAATCATTTTTTAAAACGACGCCGATTTTTTTTAAAGTTTTCATAACCAATTCTGTTTTATATGGAGGGTCCATAAAAATGAAATCAAAGGTGTCCTCGAAATTCTCTAAAGTCGCAGAGACGGATTTGTTTATAATTTCCCCCTCAAGTTTAGTTTTTTCCAAATTTCTTTTTATATAGGTTGCCGCTTTTCTTGATCGTTCTACGAATACAGCGCTTGATGCACCTCTGGACAGGGCTTCAATGCCGACTGCTCCGGAGCCGGCGAATAAATCCAAAAAAGCTTTTCCGTTCACAT
>CAZRYJ010000132.1:0-5561 GCA_964604245.1 uncultured bacterium
GTTCATTGGGTTTATTGAGTTATTACACATTCCAGTCCGGACATATTTGTGTAATTATAGTGTAGATACTAACCCTTGACATTAAAAGTTAAAGCATTAATGTGTTTCTGGATTTTATTTGTCAGGAGGTAATAATGGATCACTTGAGCAAGTTAGAAAACAACTGTATTTATATTATAAGAGAAGCTTATCACCAGTTTCAGGAAGTGGTTGGAAATAGGTGAAGTTGAAATAGAAACAAAAAAACCGCTCGCTTTTACAAAATTCAATGATATCAAAGAGATGGGAAGATTTGTTCTAATTAGAGGCAATGATGTGGTAGCGGGTGGTATTATCACCTGAGAAAATTTCGTGGAATTTGGTATTTCTGTTATAATTCTTATAATATTTATATCTTTTATTGCGCAATTTCTAAATACAGCACTTGGAGAAGGTTTTGGAACTATCGTTGTACCTTGTTTTATTTTGCTTGGTTTCGATCCGATAGAAATTGTCCCTTCTCTTCTTTTTGTGCAGATTTTTACGGGAATTATATCTGCTATATTTCATCACCGGCACGGTAATGTTGATTTCTCCATAGAGGGTAAAACATTTAAAGTTACTTTGATTTTGACCCTTTTTAGTATAATAGGCGGTGGTAGCGCGGCACTGCTTGCTGTAAACGTTTCTCAGTTCTTCGTTAAAATCTATGTCGGGGCAATAGCTCTTTTAATGGGTGTTCTGGTCCTTATACTCAGGGAGAAAAAAATAAGATTCAGCTGGTTTAAAATCAATTTTATGGGATTTTTTGCTTCCTTTAATAAAGGAATAAGTGGAGGCGGATATGGTCCGATTATTACAAGCGGACAGATTTTATCCGGGTTGGATTCTAAAAGTTCGGTAAGCGTAAGTTCTTTTACGGAAGCGGTGACATGCCTTATGGCTCTTTTAATTTACCTTTTAAAGTTGAAAGTTATCGACTTTATGCCGGTCTTGCCTTTACTTTTTGGCAGCCTTCTGGCTATACCTTTTGCTGTCCGGATGGTAAAGAGGAGTAATGAGAAAAAACACGTTATAGCAATTGGTGTAATAACGATTTTGCTTGGATTGGCTACTTTAATTAAAGTCTTATAAGTAAATCGAGCAAAGCGAGAGAATGAGAAGAGTGCGGAGTTCCGGGTTTGTTGGGTTTGTTGAGTCTTTAGGGTTTGTTGAGTTCATTGGGTTCGTTGAGTTGTAAGTCGAGCGTCGGGACGGCAAATAATATTAAAAAGGGGTTGACAGATTGATATATTTCTTTATATTATAAAATAATATAATTAGGAGAAATATATGAAGGAAAAAATTTTTATCGAGAAAAATATTAATATGCCATTAATTTCCTCTCGTGATTTTCCTCTAATTTCCGACAATCCGAAGATGTTAAGGGTTCAAGCGCATAAATGGGTTGAAAAAGGAACTCTAATCCAGTTAAAACGGGGTTTGTATTTTCTTAACGTTCCGGGGGTTAAAAAGCCACCAGATTTTTATCTGGCTAACAGAATTGTTTTTCCTTCTTATGTTTCTATGGAGTCCGCGCTTTCCTATTATGGCCTTATTCCTGAAGCTGTTTATTCTACAGTTTCGGTTACCACAAGAAAAACTAATCGTTTTAATAATAAGTTTGGAAATTTTATATATCATCATATTAAAAGTGAGTTGTTCAGAGATTATAAAAAATTGGAAGTTGAAGGCTTTTACGTTAATATCGCATGCCCTGAGAAATCCGTTGCGGATTATCTGTATCTGAAATATCTAAATATTGAAGGTTTTGAAGAAGTAAGGCTGCAGAATCTTGATATTCTTGATATAGAAAAGTTGGCTAAACTAACCAGGGGATATCCCGAAAGAGTGAAAGAAATAGTAAGGATAATTTATGAAAGAGTACATTAATAATATTCTTAATAAATACAGTGACAGAGATGTTATTTACAGAAGAAATATTCTGAAAGAGTATCTCCAGGAAAACATTTTATACATTATATACCGATTAGGACTCTTTGATAAGCTAATATTTGAGGGGGGAACCGCTCTCAGGTTTCTGTTTGATCTGAAGCGCTTTTCAGAGGATCTTGATTTTTCGCTATCAGGAGAATCTTTTGAGGGGGCAAATTTTTCAAAGAGGATAAAATATGAGTTGGAATCAATGAATTATGAGGTTGAGGTGAAAAATTCCGGAAGTGGTTCTGTAAGGAGAAGTTCGTTTAAGTTTCCTGAACTTCTCTACTTGTATGGATTGTCTAAAGAGAAAAGCCAGAAGGTATCAGTTTTGGTGGAAATTGATAAAAATCCACCTGAAGGTGGTAAAACTGATGTTTCTATTATTTCAAGACAATATATTTTTAGAGTAAGGCACTATTCCCTGCCTTCGTTAATGGCTAAAAAAATATGTGCTATAATTGCCAGAGATTTTAATAAAGGTAGGGATTTCTATGATTTTCTTTGGTATTTAAGTCGGAATATAGAGCCCAATCTTACTCTATTAAATAATGCTATAATGCAGATTGAAAAAGAGTTCCCAAGTTTAGACAAGAATAACTGGAAGTCTGAGCTCCTGGCTTTGCTTAAAGAAGTAGATTTTAAAAAAATCAGAAATGATGTAAGTGATTTTCTTGAGATCAGGGAAGAGGCAGAAATGTTAGAAGTCCAAACTTTCCAGGATATTCTTGGGAGGTAAATGTTTTTGGTCTCTTCTTTTTGTTTAAGAATTTCAATGAAATTTAATGCTTCTTGGACGAGTTATAGAGGGAATTTATAAGCTTATATCAAATGAAAGAAAGTCAAGGGGGGGTAAGAAGGGTGTGGAGTACTGAGTGTTATACCAAATCAAGTTAACAAGATAAACATGTGCTAACCCCGAAGGCATTTTATTTCTCTAAAATTCTCTTGAGATATTCACCATAACTGTTTTTATTATATTTTTCAGCGATTTCCAGTAAATTTCTCTCATTAATAAAACCCATTTTATACGCGATTTCTTCGATACAGCCTATTTTTAAACCCTGACGGCTTTCTGTTGCGGCTATATATTTCCCGGCTTCCAATAAATCATCATATGTTCCTGTGTCCAACCAGGCAAAGCCTCTTCCCAGGAGTTTTAAATCTAATTTTTTTCCTTTAAGATACTCATTGTTCACGTCTGTAATTTCTAATTCTCCTCTATTAGAAGGTTTTAATGATTTTGCTATATCGATTACATTATTATCGTAAAAATATAGCCCGGTTACAGCATAATTTGATTTTAATTTATCCGGCTTTTCTTCAATCGATAGTACATTACCATTTTCATCAAATTCAACCACACCGTATCTTTCGGGATTATTTACATTGTAACCAAAAATTACGCCGCCTCCCTTCGTTTCAATTTGTCTTACCGCGCTTTTTAATAATTCGGGCAGACCATGTCCATAAAAGATATTATCACCCAATATTAAACAAACATTATCGACACCTATAAACTCTTCCGCTATTATAAATGCTTCTGCTATTCCATTAGGCTCTGCCTGTTTCTCAAAGTTGAATTTTAAACCAAGCCGGGAACCATCTCCGAATAACTCTCTATAACGTTCTAAATCTTTTGGGGTAGATATTATTAAAATCTCATCGATACCAGCCAACATTAGAACCGAAAGAGGATAATATATCATTGGCTTGTCATACACCGGCAAAAGTTGTTTCGTTATTACATGGGTTATGGGATGTAACCTTGTCCCTTTCCCTCCGGCTAAGATTATTCCTTTCATTTTTTTATATCCTGAGCTCCTTTTTGAAATAATCGAGGACTTTTTTTAGACCTTCCTGGCGGGAAACTTTTGGTTCCCAGTTAAGAAGTTTTTTTGCTTTGCTTATGTCGGGTCTTCTTATTTTGGGGTCGTTAACGGGTAATGGTTCGAAAACGATTTTACTTTTGCTTTTTGTTAAATTTAAAATTTCTTTCGCGAAATCAAGAATACTGATTTCGTTCGGATTTCCTATATTGATGGGATAGTTAATACCGGACATTAGTAATTTATAAATGCCATCTATCAAATCATCGACATAACAAAATGAACGGGTTTGAGAACCGTCTCCGAAAACCGTTATAGGTTCTCCTCTAAGAGCCTGGCACATAAAAGCCGGTAGTGCCCTGCCGTCTTTGATTCTCATCCTCGAACCGTACGTGTTGAATATTCTTGCGATTCTAATATCGATATTGTGTTTGTTGTGGTAAGCCATTGTAATCGCCTCAGCGTAACGTTTGGCTTCGTCATAAACACTTCGCGGACCAACCGGGTTTACGTTCCCCCAGTATTCTTCACTCTGGGGATTAACCTGTGGATCGCCGTATACTTCGGATGTAGATGCCAGGAGAAGAGCGGCTTTTTTGTCTTTTGCTAAACCGAGAGAATTATACGTTCCTAAAGCGCCTACTTTTAATGTGTGAATCGGGTGCTGGTGATAATCTATTGGGCTTGCCGGACTCGCGAAGTGCAGGATGTAATCTAAGTCACTTTTGATGTCTATATATGTGGTAACGTCATGCTTCCTGAAGGTAAAATTCTCGTTTCCTAACAGGTGTTCGATATTTTCCATTCTTCCAGTCAAAAAATTATCCATGCAGATGACATCAAAACCCTCTCCCAATAATTTTTCGCAGAGATGAGAACCCAGGAAACCGGCTCCGCCTGTTACTAAAACTTTTTTTGAGTTTGTACCTTTATCTTGTTTTGTCATTTCTGTATTCTATTGATTTGCGGGAAGTATGTCAAGGGGTTCATTGGGTTCATTGGGTTTATTGGGTTGGGTTTTAGTAAAGCGAAAATATAGAAAAGTGATAACTTGGGTTGACAAACGGTCATTTCACTATAAAATATACTTTATATAAGGGGGTACTTTCTTTTGAAACATTTAATTATTGTAAGTTTATTTATAATATCGATTACAACTAATGCTTATCAAATGAAAAGAGAATCTTACATAGATATACCCACAGCCAGTCTTACCCAGGGACTGTATGTTAATGTACATTCGAGTTATCCTATTAAAGATGTGAATGATGTTAAATTTGACCCTAATATCGGAATCGATTTTTCATATAATAAATTTGGGGGAGCCTTAAAGTGGTATGATGGTGCCGACTTCGCGATGGACCTCTCCTATCAGATACTTTCCGATAGCGGCGGTTCTCCCGGTCTTTCCTTAGGAATAAGCGAAATTTCTACCAGTAAATATGTTTCTCCCGCAGGGTCGGAAGAAGTTATCAATGACGAAAATTATACGGATAGACCTCCGGAGATTGCTTCCGCGTACATCGTTGGAACAAAAAAAATAAGTAAAAATTTTGAAATGACAGCCGGAATAGGCAGGGGTAGATTTATTGGTTACGGACCGAGAAGTCAATACGTAAATATCGACGCGTTTTCTGATGAAAACCACGAAAATTGGGCTATGGGGCTCTTCGGCGGCATAAAAGTTACTTTCCCGAATAATTTATCTTTCATTGTCGAACAAGATGGACGCGACGCGAATATCGGAATAGAATATCAGAACGAATTAGTCAAAGG
>CAZRYJ010000133.1:0-5451 GCA_964604245.1 uncultured bacterium
ACCTCATATACACCTTCTCTGCCATAATATCCTGTGTTATTACAATTCGGACATCCGTTTACTTTCAAAACTCTTTGGGGAATATCATCCGTGAACGGCTCTAAGAGTTTTCTCTGCTCATCAGATATATGTACAATTTTGCTGCAAGCCTGACAGGGTTTCTTTATCAATTTCTGAGCAATAATACAAAGAAGGCTTTCCGACATTTGCAATCTTGTAACGTCTAACCGCTCAAGACGGAAAATAGCGGAAGTTGCATTTGAAGTATGAAGAGTCGAGATGGTTAAGTGACCCGTTGAGGCAAAATCTATAGCTGTTTTTGCGGAATAATGATCTCTTATCTCTCCCATATAAAGAATATCGGGATCCTGCCTGACCGAAGATTTCAAAAGATCTTCAAAAGATATCCCTGCTTTTTCATTCACCTGCTGTTGATTTGCTGACGGAATACGGTATTCAACAGGGTCTTCGACACTCATAAGACTTCTTGTTGCAGTATCTATTTGTGAAAGTAAGCTATAAACCGTTGTCGTCTTTCCTGAACCTGTTCCACCAACGACAAGAACCATTCCATGATGCTGATTCCCGCTATCTTTAAGAGTGTTTGCCTGTTTCTCGGTCATACCCAGTTCCAACAGTGTTTTGGGTTTTGCGTAGGGTTTTAATATTCTTATTACGAGACTTTCTCCGTTAGGAGTGGAGGTGGTTGCAAGACGAAAACTGTATACTCCTCCCGCTATTTCTCGTGCACAACTTCCGTCCTGTGGTCTTCTGCGTTCAGCAATGTCAAGACCCGCCAATAATTTAAGACGGGATATGACCATCTGGCTTGTTCTCTTTTTTATAGTCAAATGGTCAACCATATCTCCGTCAACCCTCAATCTGATAACGGATTCATTTTTTTTGGGTTCGATATGTATATCGCTCGCTCTTCCCCTAATGGCTTCCTGTAAGATACTGTTCGCTATAGCTATGATCGGTCCTGCTTCCTCTTCTTCCTCAACTTTCCGCGCACCTTTCTCCTCTTTCTGGTACACTTGAGTTACATATTTTTCACTTATACCCTGCCCTATTTTTTCGTCTCTTTTGTATGTTGTTTTTCCCATTAAGTCAATCTCTTCGTGAGACCCAACCTCCTTAAAAAGTCTTTCAATATTTTCAGGTTCGGTTATAATAAGCCTTGACTGGGGAGAAACCTCCCAGAAACTATCCAGAGAATCCATCAGTTCCCAGTCAAAGGGATTGCTGACTACCAGCGTTTCTTCACCTGAAAGCTCAAGCCTTGGTACAATAAGATTTTTTTTGCAGAATGGTCCCGGAAACGCACCAAGGTGAACGCTTTCGATTTCTATGGTTGGAGTATAAGGAAATCCAAGAAAACCGCTGATATACTCAGCCATTTTTTTATTGCTTATATTTATCTTCGATGAGAACAAATATAATTCTCGGGGCGCTATTCTTAATAATTGTTTTTTGTTTTCTTTAGGCAAATCAAGACTATATGATAAGAACTTCAAAAATCTTTCAAAATCTAAAGGCTTTACATGCTTTTTAATATTTTGAGAACTTTCGGCAAGCTTTTCCCAGCGTCTTCGGGTTTTTAAATGCTTTTCGATTATAGGCAGAAGAGTTTCTTTTTTTATTGGTTTAACCAAATAATCTACCCCTCCCACAGAAAATGCTTTTGCCTTATCTTTATCGCTTTCAAGAGCAGTTAAGAAAATAACGGGAATTAACGAGGTATCTTTATCTTCCTGAAGATTGGAACACACTGTATAACCATCCATAGAAGGCATATTTATATCCAGGAGAACGACATCCGGTTTTCCTTCTTTTACTTTCCGGATTCCCTCTGACGGACTTATTGCTGTTATAATCTCGTAGTTTTGACCCGAAAGAATTCTTTCTACGAGTTTAAGCATGTCTTGATTGTCATCGATGTAAATTATGCGGGATTTTTTATTCATTTACGATTTCTACTCTATTTAAATATTCCCTAAGTTCCGCTAAATTTTTTTTAATCCCTTCAGAATCTTTATTTTTTGCAGATCCTTCAATTATTTTCCCCAATTCAGATACCCCATCAAACCCGTAAATAGAACCCGAACCCTTCATACTGTGCCCGAGTCTCTCAATGGTTTCAAAATCTCCTTTCTCCAGAGATTCGTTAATTCCTTTTATATCCTTCTCCCTGTTCTTAAGAAAATTAGGAACCAATCCGGCTGCATACCCCGGGACTTTAACTATGATTTTTTCATCATCTTTTTCACATGGCATCAATTCACCTCCATGTTAATTATCTTAATTCGCTAACTTTATACAATTACGTCCAGCCTGCTTAGCTGCATAAAGGGCCTTATCTACTTTATTGACAAACGATTTTGATTTCTCTTTTTTACCGGGCTTAATTGTTGCCACTCCTATGCTTATGGTAACATTTTTATTCACAGATGAAGTTTTATGAGTCATTTTCAGCTTCTTTGTTTCACGCAAAAACCTCCCTGCAACTTCCAGGGCTCCTTTTTCATCAGTATCCGGAAGTACCGCAATAAATTCTTCTCCTCCATACCTGCACAAAAAATCCCTGGGTCTTTTCAATGTATTATTCAATGCTTTGGCAATTTTTTTTAGACAGTCATCCCCGTTAAGGTGCCCGTACGTATCATTATAAGCTTTGAAACAATCGATATCAAACATGATAAGCGAGATAAACTCCTCGACTCTGACAGCACTTTTCCATTCTCTCGTGAAAAATTCCTCAAAGTAACGGCGGTTTGGAACGGCGGTCAACCCGTCCAGGTAGGACATTCGTTTTAATTGCTTGTTAGCAGCATCTAACTGCTCAGCCATTTCCAACAATTCCCTTTCTCTTTCTTTCCTACTGTCTGTTTCCATCTTCAATCTTAACGCAGAATGGACTCTGGCTAAAAGTTCTGTCACATTTATCGGTTTTGTTATGTAATCAACAGCTCCTGCATCAAAAGCTGATTGCAGATGAGTTTCTTCCTTGTGAGCTGTAACTATTATAATCGGGATATCTTTTAGAGATTCCTCTTTTTTTATCTTACCGCAGGCTTCTATACCGTTTATTCCTGGCATCTTCACATCCATCAAGATAAGATCTATATCCTGTTTATTCTTTTTGCCCTTCAGTCCAAGAATTCCGAAAGCCTGGTCTGCCGAATCGGCAAGATGTATCTTTTTGTAACCTTTTTCGCTTAAAATTGCCTTAAGCACATATAACTGGTCTTCTGAATCATCCACAATAAGAATATTCATTTAACACCTTTATTTATATATATTAGAATAGTTAATTTTTTTAAAATGTAAAGGGTGTTTTTAATCAAACGAAATTAAAAAGCAAAACTCGAAAAAAACTTGTAAAAATTAACCACAGATTACACAGATTATCACAAGATTACCCCACCACACACCAAAACTAAGAAGAACAACAAATTGCACAAATAGCACGAATAAAGAAAAATTTTTGTTTATTTTTACTAAATCCCAACCCCAAAATCCTAAATCCTAAGATTAGGACACAGAGACACACTACTCATTTTTATTATTTTGTTTTAACCATCCAACGAACCAATTAAGAAATTAATATTTTACTTTTACAAGAAAAAGACCCTGAGGCGGGGCGACCGGTGGTCTTCTTTTAGTTCCTGAAAGTACATCTTTAACCTCAGATGGAGTGATTTCACTTCTACCGACGGCAATTAAAAGCCCAATTATGCCCCTTACCATTCTACGCAAAAAACGATTAGCTTCCACCTCAATAAAAATATCGTTTTCATTCTCTAAGATTTTTATCCCTTTTAAGTAACAAATTCCGCTGTCTTTGGTTGCGAGATTCGTAAAATCCTTTTCTCCGATAAGCTCTTTCCCCGCCTTTTTCATTTTTTTTATATTTAGTTCTCCGTCAACTTGAAAAAAATACCTTTTACTGAAGACCGATTTTTCTTTCGCTATCTGATATCTGTATATTCTCAGGGCTGCGGAAAATCTAGCGTTGAAGTCTTCAGGCACTCTTTTGGACTCTTTTACAAAAACATCACGGGAAATATTTCCGTTAATCGCGCTTTTCAATTCTTTTGCGGAAATTTTTTCAGGGCAGGCAAAGGAAGCTACTTGACCTGTTGCGTGAACTCCCGCATCCGTCCTACCCGAACCGGTTACTCTGATTTTCTTATTAAAGATAATTTTGAGGGCTTTTTCCAACTCACCCTGAACGGTTCGTTTGACGGGCTGAACCTGCCAGCCGTAGAAGTCAGTTCCGTCGTATTCTAAAATTATTTTTATATTCTGCATATTAAAAATATTTTTAACCACAAGATTCCACAGATTAACACAAGATTACCCAACCACCTCTTTATTTATTTTTTTTTACTAAATCCCAATCCCCACTCTCTAAATCCTAATCTAACCACAGAGGACACAGAGAAAAACAAAACACACAGAGAACACAGAGTTTCTTTTTTATTTTACCCCAAATCCCTACCAAAAAAAATATTATCACACAAAGACACCCCGATACGTTCATTCTTCCCTACGGGGCAGGCAGAGGCACAAAGCCCACCACACCCCTCCTTTTTATTTTGTTTGTTTAAAACCAATCCCACAACCTCCAAGAAAAACAACAAATCACACTAATAACACAAATAAATATTTCTTCTTGTCCCATTTAACCATTTTACAATTCAACAAATTAACTTAGATTCGAAGAATCTACTTAACATTTACCGAATCATAATCATTTTCTTCTTCTGTAATTTACCATCCATTGACTTTAGTACACCGAAATATATCCCCGAGCCGAGTTTCTTACCAAAATTATCCCTTCCATCCCAGGAGATAGTGAATGCGGAAGAGTTTTTATTGCCTAAAGAAAAGGATTTGACTTCTCTTCCGCTTACATCATAGATGAAGAATTTAACATCTCCTTCTCTGCTTTCAGCCGGCAGATTGAAAACAAATTCTGTACTCGTGTTGAATGGATTGGGATAAACATTGAAACTTAAAAACTGAGGATTGCGGGTAAAATCTTCTATTCCTGCCCCTTCATCATGAAGAACCCATACTGTTCCCTCATCATAGCAACTAACATATATACGGTTCGTCTGCGGATTCACGGCAATCCCTTCGGGACCATCTCCAACCTCAACGGTTACAATCACTGAATCAGCTGCCCCATCAATTACACTGAGAATGTTGTAATTGCTGCTTACCGCATATATACGATTGATTTCTGGGTCCACGCTAATTTCCTCGGTATAATCTCCAGTTTCAACACTATCAATCACTAAATTAGTGGTACCATCAATAACACTAATACTATTTCCCACTGCCGCATATATCCGGTTTGTCTCGGGGTTTACGGCAACTGCGTAGGAATTACCTCCCATCTCAACACTATCAATCACTGAATCAGTGGTACCGTCAATTACA
>CAZRYJ010000134.1:0-5381 GCA_964604245.1 uncultured bacterium
GAGAAAGTTTCTATTGTTTCTAACGCTTCTTCATATTCGGTAAAAATTTCAATCTGTCCTTTTCCTTCAGGTATAACATTTCCCTGGATTGGACATTCCTCTTTTATCTTGTACGGACTGTGAACTATTCCTATTTGTTTTATTTCAAATTCCATTTTTCACCTAAAACTCAAACTTGACGTCTTTAATTCACATTAATGCGGTGCTGAAGTAACGTTCGGCACGGTCGGGAAGAACGGTTGTTATATTCCCCTTAACCTTACGGGCTAGCTGTCGTGCTGCCCAAACATTTGCGCCGGATGAAATTCCTACCATCAAGCCATAATCTCTACCCAATTGACGGGTCGTTTCAATCGCGTCTTCATCTGTCACCTCAATAACTTCATCCACCAGGGATACATCCAGAATCTTAGGCACGAATCCATCTCCAATTCCTTGTATCTGGTGAAGTCCGGGTTCGTGTCCGAGAAGGGCAGAAACGTCTTTGGGTTCTACCGCCACAATCCTAACATCCTTATCATGCTCTTTAAGAAATTTGCCTACACCCTGGAGTGTTCCTCCGCTGCCAACACCGGCAACAAAACCGGCAATATCTCCTCTCATTTGACGCCATAGTTCATGAGCAGTTTCTTCATAGTGAATACGGGGATTATCAGGGTTTTCAAATTGCTGACAGACTACAACGTGTGGATCCTCTGATAACATTTTTTCAACATAATCTACAGATCCTTTAATACCATCCTCGGCGGGAGTAAGTATAAGTTCCGCTCCCAGTGTGCGTATCAGTTTTTTGCGTTCTACACTCATGTTTTCCGGCATAATGATTCGGACCGTGTAGCCCTTTAACCGACCTACCAGGGCAATCCCGATACCGGTGTTGCCTGAAGTGGGCTCTACAATAATTGAATCCTTATCAAGACGATTATCTCTCTGTGCCCCTTCAATCATTGCCAAAGCGACACGGTCTTTGATGCTACCTCCGGGGTTCAGGTACTCAGCCTTTACAAAAAGATTTTCTCCTTTCAATTGAATCATCGGAGTATTACCAATTAAATCAAGAATATTATCGGTTAACATCTTCCCTCCACGCTCATTATAATATTATATAATAAACTTTAAATTAACATAATTCATACGCCCTAATATAAATTACAAAAACAGTTATGTCAAGAATCGAATTGGGCTAACGTATGCCGAATTGTTAAATAGCTGTTTTAGAATTACTATGTCAACCCTCCCATTAATTCACGCTGACTTCCGAGCAAGTTCATTGCTAATTTTGTTTCTCTATGGCAAAAAAATCGAGAGGGAGAGAAAATAACGCTCTTGACTTATGGGCAGAAATTCCATATGATTATATATACCAAAATAGGGGGGTATAGTTTGGACAAAAAAGATGATTCAATAGAAGAAATACTAAAAAGGTTAGTAAGTATTGATTATAGATTAAATTCGATCGAAGGGTTTCTTAAGGGAAGACAAGAAGAAAAAATATCAGAGGAAGAACTTCCAGAAGAAAAGGAAGAAGAAACAGCTTATCTTATTCGGGAGGAAGAGGAGAAGGTTAAAGAGGAGCAAAAACCTTTTGTATATGAAGAGCCCAAAGAGTCAACTAAAATAAAAGACATAGCCGTTGCTGCCGCTGACCAGGAAAAAATCTGGATCAATGTTTTACACAAAATTGGGATCGTTGCGTTACTAATAGGCGTAGGGTTATTCATTAAATATTCATTCCCATACATTGGACTCTGGGGTCGGATCGCGATAGGTCTGTTAATAGGGACTTCTTTACTCTATTTGGGAGAGAAATTGATGAAAGAGTACGGGACCTATGCTTTAGGAATTTCAAGCTGTGGAATCGTAATTCTATATTTCTCGTTTTATGCCGGATCCGCTTTCTATGAATTATTCCCTCCCACCGCAGCTTTTCTTCTAATGCTGCTTGTTACAGTTCTGGGAGTATTGTTATCGCTCAGGTATGATTCCAGTGTTATTTCCTTTATTGCCGTTATAGGGGCATTTCTTACTCCTTATGTTTTCAGGGGTGGTGAAATTACGCCTGTAGCGCTTACTATACTTTTTTCATATCTTGCCCTTATAAACGGATGGATTCTTACGGTAACAAAGCTTAAAGAATGGAAATTTTTGAATATTCTGGCATTCTCTCTAACAGCAATGATGCTTCTTACCACAATTAAATTCTCATCGGAAAACGGCTACCCGTGGGTATTTCTTACGTTTTCCACGATATTCTTTGCGCTTTTCTTTTATCTCCCAAGAAAAAAGAATGCAGAATCGTTTGTAATACTCTTTTTAAATCCATTTCTTTATTATTTTGTTCTTTGGTTTGTAACTTATAGGATAAATCCTTATATTGCGGGGACATTGGCATTAGCTCTGTCGGCATTCCATTATTATGAAGGTTCGCGTGCTGAGAAGAAAAATTCACTGGAACTTGCATGGTCTTTTACAAGCCTCGCAATTTTCTTCCTCACAATTGCAATTCCGATATTCTTAAAAGCAAATTGGTCTACTTTGGCCTGGGCTGTTGAAGGGGCAGTTATTCTTTCGCTGGGTAGAAAGGAAAAGGTTTTAAAAATTCTTCCTCTTGTACTACTTGGGATTGCTGTCTTTAAAATGTTTTTTATCGATTATTTCCTACTTGAGCTTTTCCCTTTCTTTTTTAACTCAATAATAGTCATTGCCGCCGTATTCCTTTGTGCTAAACTTCTATCCGGATCCAAGGAAGACGAAAACAAGGAATTAATCGGTGCTTTGAATATATTTGGTATGCTTCTGGTGTTCACCTTTACGCTTACGGGAACAGACAAGTTCTTTAATGATTTCAGTCATCTTGACGAAATGAGATCCCTTGTACTTTCGGTTCTCTGGGGTGTATATTCACTTGTTTTATTCGTAGCAGGTATAGCCAAAGAGAACTCGCCCGCAAAGATTGCCGGATTCTTAATGGCTTCTCTTACGATATTGAAGGTATTTTTCTATGACTTATCTTATCTTGAAACAACATACCGGGTCTTATCTTTTGTGGTCCTGGGAATAATACTACTTACAATTTCGTTTATTTATCAAAAGAAGGTTGGCAGGATAAATGAAAATAAGTAAAAAATACGTTTGGTTGATTACGTTTATTGCAATTATACTTCAAGCGGATTTTTCGAAAGCGGACTGGGAATTTAAAAAACAAATTGCGATAAGCAATGTTGAAGGTGTCGCGAGCGTTAAAATCGATGCCCAGGTCTATAATCATTCCAAACATGACCTCTCTGACGTAAGAGTTGTCAGTGATGAAGGAGAAGAGATTCCTTATAAATTAAAAGTGGTGGAGAGTAAAAGAGAAACAGTACGCTTTGAACCTAATCTGTACAATCTCTCTAACGTACCGAATGAGTACACGGAATTTTACCTCGACATGGGTGAAAAAACCCAAATTATAAACAAGATACATATGGTCACTGGGAATAAAAATTTCAGGAGAAAAGTCGAAATCTGGGGAAGTGATGATGGTAAGAAATGGCTGAAAATTAGGGGTGACGCGAATATTTTTAGTTTTTATACCGATGATTATAGAACATCATTGACCGATCTAAATTTTCCCGATACAAAGAGAAAATATTTTAAGGTTGTTATATGGAATAAAAAAGAAAAGCCTCTTGAAATAGAAAGATGTTGGGTGTACAATGAAAAGGTCTTTGAGGCTTCCCTTGACGAGATACCCGCCAAAATTGTATCAAGAAGTGAGAATTACGAGAAAAAAAGGACCGAGATTATTCTTGATGTTGTTTATAAAAATATTCCAAAGAAAGAAATAAACCTTAAGTTTGTTTCCGGGGGATATTACAGAAGTGTTTGTGTCTTTGGTTCGGATGATTCGGAAGACTGGTGTCGTCTTGGCTCTGCAGTGATATACCGGTATAATAAAGAAAACAGAAATAATGTTATAGGTTTACCGGAGTCGAAACAAAGATATCTGAAATTATTTATATATAACCAGGATGACCCACCGCTCAAAATTGATGACATATCCATTAAAGGAAATCAGCAGTTTATTTATTTTCCTGTAAAGAAGGACAAAAAATATTCCCTATTCTACGGAAATTCTGATTCTAAAAGACCAGTCTATGAATTCGAGAGATTACTCCCTTTTATGAAATCCGAAAAAAGCATAATAACAGATTTGAAGAGAGAACAGGTTAATCCGGATTTCAGCAAAGTTAAAAAAGTAATCAAAGGAGACGAAAAGTTTTTAATCTTGCCGATGGTTGTTTTTGTCGTTATCGCACTTGGTTTTTTAATAATTAAATCATTAAAGAGGATAAATGAAAAAAGATAAAAAGGACAAAAAAAGCAAAAAGGGTAAAAAGGCAGCAAAGGACAAGAAAGCCAAAAAAAGTACAACCCTCAAAAAAAGTAAAAAGGTCGAAAAGGTTACAGTAAGTGCGGATATTGATTATGAGAATCTTGATAAATCTGATGTTAGTAAGAAATTAACTTTGATTGAGAAGCTGAAGTTAATTCGTAATTGCATTGTTCTTTTAATTGCAATTGCAGCTATTTTTATTTTTTTGAAAGATAGCCTTGTCGTTTCCGAAGAAATTGATCTTATCGTTATCTTTTCAGCGATTATATTTACCTTAATTGCTTTTCTGTTATTTGTATTTTTTGTAAAATGCGTACAGGATATAAAAAACGGTTCTGTTAACATTTTTAAAGGCGTTGCCCAAAAAGGCTCTGACGATGTTCTTTATTCTTCTTATTTGCCGATATGTATGATCGTATTGGACCGAAGGGTTCATCATGTCGGCATCAATCATTACTTGAAGATTAAGAATAATGATTTTTTGATTATAAGAAGAACTCCGGTTACGCGGTGTATAGTAAGTTTTGAAATAGTTCGTAAAGATAAATAACACAATTTTTACGTTTAGGATATTAGGCTAACGGCATAAAGACTTAGAGCACGCTAAATTTTTTATTGCCGATGGCTTTCGGAAATAAACATATTCTTGACAAATCCAGGTAAATATCTACAATCTATGAAAGAAAGGAATAATTGAATTTTAATAATATCTCAAAATTGAAACCGATTTTCGAAGGGGCTTTTTTATGATTCGTAGAGATTACTTGATAAGGCTTATAGAACAGTTTGCTGAAGCTTTAAGTAAACTCTTAAAATTAAAAAAGGGGGGGAATTATGAAGAGGCACTCTCTCTTATTGGGCAAACATACGAGGAGCTTCTGGGCTTTGATTCTCTTTTCATAAATTCTTTTAACACAGATGATTTAATTTCAATCATTGCAATAGATGGAGTTCCGGACGTAAACAAATGTATAATAATTGCAACTTTATTAAAAGAAGAAGG
>CAZRYJ010000135.1:0-5366 GCA_964604245.1 uncultured bacterium
CTTTAATGCCTCTTGGTGTCGAGGAATATGAGGTTATTAACAAGAGTGACGAGGAAAAGGAGATTACTCTCGTTGTACCTAGACCTTCCCTTGTTAATCTTCAAGAGAAAGAATTAAAACCTACGGATCAGGATACTGTTTATGTATGCTCGGCGCCTGTAAAAGGTCATGTACATAAAGCATTTGAATCTGATGGGGTTAAAGGTGTTGTAATGGCGAGTAAGGAATGTAAAGACAGAATGGTTATAGCTACTCCTAAAATGAAAGGTGTAAGTGTAGATACAAATCCTTATTTCTGTCTTAATTATCTCAAACAGGATTTATTGCTTAATGACGACGGCAGTTTTTACAAGAAGAGAGATTCTCTTGTTAGTCAGGATTATGGTGCGGCCATTAGCCTTACTTTTAACCTGAAACCGAAAGCAACAATGACAGTGCCTGTTGCTATCGCTTTGGACTTTCCCAAACAACGATATATGGACGGGAAAGAATTTGACCGTAAATACTTGAAGAGTTTCAAAAACGAAAAAAATAGAGCCATAGATATGGCTAAAATCGCTCTTGGTAATTATAAAAAATGGTTTAACCGGACAATGACTATTCAGAGTAGGATATATAATATGATAAAGAATAGTCCGTCTTATAAAGGCGATAAGAAAGGGGCTCTCCGACTTACCAGACTGATTTGCAATGAATTTAGTTTCCCTTTGTCGAACGGCGCGGTCTGGGTCCAGGATAAGGATGGTAGCCAGAGAGCAAGATTCCTTGAATGTTTTGATTATGCCTATATCGATCCTTCAGATGTAGATTGGTATTCTATGGTACTTTTAATCTTCTTCCCGGATATAGAAAAGGAACTCTGTCAGAGTTTTATTAACTCGATCAATAGAGAAAATAAGGGAAAGAAGTATTATCATTTGCACGCATCTTTTGTTGAAGCCCAGCAGCATTTCGAGGATTACCCGGAAGAATACGAAGATCAATCACTGACCCAAATATATGATCAAGTTAAAATCAAAGGTGCTGTATCACATGATGTAGGGGCACTACCGAAAGGTCATCCTCTTCGTAATGTCAGTGAGTACGCCTGGTACAATGATAATTATTGGATTGACCTTTTTCCAAAACTCGCGACAAGAGTGTTTAGAAACGTTAAATTCACAGGCGATACGGATTTCTTGAAGAAGAATTGGAAGACGATGAAATATGGATTTAAGCACCTCCGAACACATGACCATGACGGAGACGGTATACCCGAGGGGAATCCGGGTGAAGTCAAGAATACTTTTGATAATCTAACTCTCTTTGGCGTAGATGCCTATGACGCCACAATTTTCATGGCTGGTTGTAGGGCCATGATTATAATGGCAGACATGATGGAAGATGCCTCGGCAAAGAAAGAATATGAAAAGGCATTTGAAAAAGCCGCGAGCGAATTTGAGAAATTATGGAGAGAAAAGAAAAACAGCAAGGGTAAGAAATTAGAATATTATCTTACCTGTTATGATCAGGATACGGGAGAGGAAAACACTGATACCTGGCTCAATCAATTAGATGCTATATGGGCTTTAATCGCGATAGGAGAAGAGCCCTTTATACCGCCCGATCGAGCTAAAAAGATCCTTAAGACGATCTATAATAATAACAGAACTTTTATGGGTTGGGCTATGTGCCGAACTGAAGATGGAGGAAAGGTGGAATCCGAACAGGGTCAGGATGTCTATACAACTTCCAATTATGTTTTTGCCGAACTTCTTGACTATTACGGTCTTGTTAAGGAAAGCAAAGAAGTATATAAAGCAATGGATAAGGTTATCTTCGATTATGCTAATTCATTAATATCTCCGGATAACTTAAGAGCCGAATTGGAAATAGAAGCGGGCGAAACAAAGCCAACTCCCCACTACATCGTGGCAGCGTATCCGAGGCCGGGTGCGGTAGTGACTCAAATCGTAATGCAGCACATCAAGGATATTCAGAAGAAAAAGAATAAAGTAAAAATAAGTTCCAAGGATTTACAGACTTTTATAAAAGACTTGATGAAGTAAGAAGCATAGCTTCCTCAGGTAAAAATATATTATATATGATAGGTTTAAGACCGGTAGGTTTTAAACCTATCAGTTTTTTTTTGCTGGTTGCACTTAGAATTCTTTTAATTAATATTAAAGAAGAAAAATGAAAAATCGAATTTATTTTCCTCAATTTAATAAAGATAAAGTTTTAAAATCCAGCAAGACTATTCTTAGTTATGCCGGGGATTTGGGTGTTCCCATAAATGCAGGCTGCGGGGGCCTTGGTATATGTAAAGCGTGCAGAATTAAAATAGAAAAAGGCACCCAGGCTCTAAACGCTAGAACCAAAGCAGAAGAATCTTTGGGCAAAAAT
This sequence comes from uncultured bacterium, assembly GCA_964604245.1. Lineage (GTDB taxonomy): Bacteria > Hydrothermota > UBA3072 > UBA3072 > UBA3072 > JAFGHJ01. Next base: position 2,386 of record CAZRYJ010000135.1, read on the forward strand.
GAAAGATTAGCCTGCCAGGCAGTAATCGAGAATGATAGTTGTGATGTTTATGTAAGTGTAGTACAAGCAGGTTTTATAACTAATATTCTTACTCACGGTAAGCAAAGAAAAGAGATTTCTTTAAGTCCTTTAATAAAAAAGAAAGGAAATAAGATTTTTTTAGGTGAAGAAGAAATAGATGATTATCGCGGCGGTATATTCGGCATCGCGGCTGATGTTGGTACTACTACCGTTGTGTTACATTTAATTAATCTCGAGGAAGGTAATATCGTACATACTTCTGCTTTTGAGAATCCGCAGAAAAGACTTGGAGGCAACAACGTCATAAGTAGAATCCAATTTGACGGAAAAAATCCCGGCATGTTACAGTCGGATTTAATATCAAAGATAAACGAAGAAATTGAAGAGATGCCTGTATATGGGCAAAATATCTATGATTTTATAGTGGTGGGTAACAGCACAATGAGAGATTTGTTTTTTGGACTAGACGTTCAGAGTCTTGGAATCAGTCCTTTTAAATCCGTTACGGAAACCGAAACTGGCACAATTCCTTTGAAGGTTAAAGCTCCTGAGCTTAATCTTGATATAAACAAAAATGCCGAAGTTTACACTCCTCCTTTAATTGGGTCTCATGTCGGTGCCGATGCCCTTGCTGTTAGTCTTTCGTGTGGAGTGTTTGACGACACTGATGAGAATATAATGTGCATAGATATTGGTACCAATGGTGAGGTGATTCTGAAAAGCGATAAAGGTATAACTGTTACTTCCTGCGCAGCTGGTTCGGCTTTAGAGCCTATGTCTGCCGTGCCGGGTGCGATTAGCAGGTTTAGCATTGATAATAAAAAAAACCGCTTCGAGACTATTGGTAATGCCAAGCCTGTTGGTATTTGCGGTTCAGGTATCATAGATATTTTGGGTGAATTAATAAAAAACGGTTTGATGAATGAGGATGGGTATCTTAAAGATCAAAAAGTTTTTGAGATAACTGATAGTATTAAGCTTACCCAGTCGGATATAAAAGGGGAGAGTGGTCTTTTGTGGAGTAAGGCAGCTATATCTCTCGGAATAAAAGCATTATTGGAAGAAGCAAATTTAACTACGGATGATTTAGACAAAGTTTACCTCGCGGGTTCTTTTGGCACTTACATAGATAAAGAAAATGCGAAAATAATTGGTCTTGTTCCGAATATTTCGCCTGATAAGATAATACAGGTTGGGAACGCAGCGGCACTTGGCGCGAATGAAATGTTATTATGTCTGGAGATGAGAAAACTAGCAGAGAATTCGGCAAATAAGATAAAGCATATTCATCTGGAAAGCATCCCTGACTATGGGGAGAGATTGATGTTAGTTGAGCAGAAATTTAGAAGTCTTACTCTTTCGTGAAGTAAAATTATTGAATGAATCAAATAGTTGAATTGTGGTAGAGCTCTCTTGTATCAGTTAATTAGTTGATTCGTTAATTGGTAATAAGAAAAACAAAAATATTTGTGCTATTCGTGTGAAATTTAGTTTATTGAGTTCGTAGAGTTCATTGGGTTTGTTGGGTTGGGTTTTAAACAACAAAATATATTTTTTTCTTTTTCCCTGCCTGCCCCGTAGGGAGGAACGACCGTACCAGGGTGTCATCTGTGGTAAAATTAGGTCTTAGGTCTTCGGTTTTAGTAAAACAACAAAAAATAATTTCGTGTTTTTCGTGTGTTTCGTGGTTCAAAAAAACACCTTGACAATTGCGGTAAAATTCATTAAGATAGAATTTATAAGGGTACTGGAATTAAATGAGTTAATATAGGAGAAATATTTTGGTTGTGATTTTTGATGTCGTTGCATAGACTGATTGAGAAATAAGGGAAAAGTTAGGGATGTTATCAGTAAAATTAAATATATATAAAAGAGTCGAAATTTTTAATTAGGTTTCTCGTAGGAAAGAAGGATACTGTAGGAAATATACTTAGTAGAGTTCTCATGATACCTATGTTTTCGTTGGTTTTCTGTTTTTTTGTGTATTTAAGGTTTCAGTGGAGGTTTTAAGCAATTCGGATCATATTGTACAATTTAAGGGGGTGTATAAAGGGAAAATGATTATCGATGTTTTTTTGTTTAATTTACCCAGCGTAACTTATTTCCTGAAATCTAAGGAAAGGAGGTTTTAATGGAAAAAGCAGTAAGGAGAAGAGAATTGTTATATAAGTGGATTTTATATGGCTTACTTGTGTTTGTCGCTTTCTTTGTTGTTACTCAAGATGCGAAAGCGGCAGTTACCGGAAAGATTGCCGGTGTTATTGTAGATGCTAAAACAGGTGAACCTTTACCTGGTACCAATGTTTTAATCGAAGGTACTGATAGGGGGGCAGCCTGTGATGTGGATGGTTATTATTACATAATAAGATTGGAGCCGGGGACTTATAACGTTCAGGCGAGAATGATGGGCTATAAGACTATTACGAAGACCGGTGTTAAAGTTATCTCAGGGCATACTACCCCACTTAATTTTGAATTAGGGGCGACAGTGGTGGAGGGGGAGGGTATAACCGTCCAGGCTGAGAGAGAAGTTGTCAAGATGGATCTTGCCGGAAGTTCTTTTTCTGCAGATAGAAGCGAAATGGAGGCGGTGCCTCTTGTATCAGATGTGGCAGAATATCTCAACTTACAGGCGGGGATAGATGGTTGGAGTGTGAGAGGTGGTGGTGTAAATCAGACTAAACTGATGGCTGATGGTTTATTACTTGTCGACCAGAGAGCAAACGAACCTATCATGATGCCTAACCTCAGCGAAATAAAAGAGGTTAATTTGATAAAGGGAGGGTTCGAAGCGGAATTTTCAAACGTTCGTTCGGGAGTCATAAATGTGATTACCAGAGAAGGTTCTCCGGGAAAATACGAAGGTTCCTTTGAAATCAGATATACTCCGGGGTATCAAAAGCACAGCGGTCTATCTATCTTTGACCCTGATAATTATTATAATGTGCCATTTCTATGGA
>CAZRYJ010000136.1:0-5301 GCA_964604245.1 uncultured bacterium
ATTCCTCTTCTGGATTCATTGATGAATTTGATAATACGTTCTATATCTTTATTACCTTTGAAATCATTTTCGAGTTTTTCCACTGCCTGTTTTGTGTTAAGTTTTGATCTAAATAGTATGTGAAAAGCTTTTTTTATTTCGCCTATTCGTTCGGATGAAAATCCGTTTCTTCTTAGACCGCGGGAATTATAAGAAATGACTCGCAAGGGTGAACCGGCTGCCATGGCAAAAGGAACTAAGTCTTTTATTATTCGGAAGCCCCCGCCTATTATTGAATAAGCTCCGATTTTAACCCACTGGTGGACCGGAACGAACGCTGATATATAAGCGAAATCTTCGACTTCTACGAAACCTCCAAGAGTTGCTCCGTTTACAAGCAGAACGTTGCTCCCTATTTTGCAGTTATGCGCTACGTGAGAATATACCATCAAGTAATTTTTGTTTCCGATTTTCGTTTCTGTTCCTTCTCCTACAGGGAGATGAATTGTTGTAAATTCCCTGATTATGTTTGAATCACCGATAATTACTTTTCCCAGGTTGTTTTTATGGCTTTTATCCTGCGGGGTATTTCCTATTACTGCATAAGGATGTATTTCATTTTTTTCCCCAATTTGAACGCCATTTTTAATAATAGCCCCTTTAGCTATCGTTGTACCGCTTCCTATTATAACGTCTTTTTCAATCAGGCAACCTGAATCGATTTGAACGTCTTTTGCGATTTTTGCTTCCGGGTGAACCTCTCTTTGCATTAAACTTCTTTTCTTTCTACAATAGCTGCTGAGAATAAGCCCTCAGCAGCCAAATCTTCTCCTACAAAGGATTTTCCTTCTAATTTACAAAAGTTGGGTCTGAATGCCGTAAGCTTGACTTTGTGTTTAAGAATATCACCCGGGCGAACAGGTTTTCTGAATCTTGCTTTGTTAATAGAGGTAAAATAAACATTTGCCTTTTGAGGGTTTTCAAGTTTATTGAAAAGCAGAAAACCGCCTGCTTGAACCATCGATTCAATTACCAGAACTGCCGGCATTATGGGGTCCCCGGGAAAATGTCCCGCGAAAAAAGGTTCATTATAAGTTACGTTTTTTATACCTATGATTTCATTTTCATTAATTATGTCGACTTTATCGATTAACAGAAAAGGATACCTGTGAGGCATGATTTCAAGTATTTTTTCAATATTGAATTTCATTTTCGCTCCTTTTTATTTCTTTTATTAATTGAAAATGCAATAAATGACCTCCCCTAAAAACGAAATATCGTCCGATAGGAATTGGTTTAAACAGATAAAGTTCTCCCAGAAAGTCCAGTACTTTGTGTCTTACAGCTTCGTCAGGGAAACGAGCTTTGTTTAATGTTCCGTTGTCTGTATAGACCAGAGTGTTCTCTTCTGAGGCTCCTAGAGCAAAGCCCTTCTTGTTGAGTTCTTCCTTCCATGAAAGCATTCCGTAGGTTCTGGAACTCGCTATCTCATTAAAGTTGGTTTTCCCGTTAAAAAGATATTCCTGGTAGTAAAGTAATGGGTGATTATAAGAAATAATATAACGGATTTCGAGTTTTTTTAACGGTGTACAGGAGGCAAAGCGTCCTTTGCCTTCAACAATGATATTTCTTTTAATATATCTTTTCTTTTTTTCGCTTTTTAATTCTTTTATACCGGTTCTTTCGATTGCTGAGATAAAAAGGTAGGCGCTGCCGTCAAGAGCCGGTATCTCATCACCTTCAATGACTACTTTAACGTGATCGATCCGACAGGCGTAAAGAGCGCTCATGAGATGTTCTACGGTTCTTATATTTTCGCCATTTTTTGATAGAACAATTTCACGATCGCAACATTTTACTGTATCCGGTATAGCCGGTATTACTTTATCGTTTTTTATAAATATTATTCCTTCGTTTTCTTCTGGTTTAAGTATTATTCTTGATCTTTTTCCGGTATGGACTCCTATGCCCGAAAATTCAATATTGGCTTTTATAGTTCTTTCTTTCATTTTACAAATTTCTCGATTCTATCCTTCAGGCTTTTTTTATCCATGTTGATTGATTCTAAGAGCTTGTCCTTCTCTCCATGTTCGATAAAACGGTCAGGAATACCTATTCGCAGAACTTCCCTTTTTAAGGATTCCCTGTTAAGGAGTTCCAGAACTGCGCTGCCAAAACCTCCACTTATAGTGTTTGTTTCTACCGTTACTATTTTTTTACTTTTTTCTGAAAGGCTAAGAATTGTTTCTTCATCTAAAGGTTTCACGAACCTTGCGTCAACCACTGTTGGATTAATGTTTTTGAGTTCGCTAGCAACTTCAAGTATTTTATAGGCAATTGGTCCGATAGTTAGTATAAGAGGATCTTTTCCTTTTCGTAAGATTTCTGCTTTACCGATAGGAATAGCTTGTATTTTAGAAGGCTCTTTTACTCCAATGGATTGTCCTCTCGGGTAGCGTAATACCGACGGTCCATCGGTATTAAGAAGAGCAGTTTTAAACATTCTTTTCAGTTCGATTTCGTCTCTGGGAGCCATTATCACAATATTTGGTATCATTCTTAAATAAGAAAAGTCAAAAACCCCGTGGTGTGTAGGTCCGTCTCCTGGTGAGAATCCTGCTCTGTCTAAACAGAAAATTACAGGCAATTTCTGGAGTGCTATATCGTGAATTATCTGGTCAAATGCTCTCTGGAAAAAAGTAGAGTATATTGCGCATACAGGACGTAAGCCCTCACAAGCGAGTGCGCCGGCAAAGGTTACCGCATGTTGTTCTGCTATACCGACATCAAAAAATCTTTCAGGAAACTTCTCTTTGAAAGTCGTAAGACCGGTTCCTTCTGTCATAGCTGCTGTTATTGCAATTATATCTTTGTTCGTTTTCGCTTCCTCTACAATTGCTTCTCCGAATACGTCTGAGTAGTTTTTAAAGCCTTTCTTTTTTATAACTCTTCCTGTTTCGCATTCGAAAGGTCCTACTCCATGGAAAAGAGCCGGATTTTCACTTGCAGGTTCATAACCCTTACCTTTTTCGGTAATGACGTGAAGGAGTTTAGCTTTTTTTATTTTTTTAACTTTAGAAAGAATCATAATCAGTTCTTTTATATTATGTCCATCAATTGGCCCATAATAGGAGAGCCCTAATTCTTCGAATATAATATTGGGGACAATAAGGTTCTTTAGCCCAATATGCAGTTTTTCTGCGGCTCGCGTTGCTTTTTTATTTAGCCCTGCGGGTAACTTTTCAATAAGGCTCCATGCATCTTCCATAATAAGATTGTAGATTTCAGCTGACTGCAGGCGCGTTAGATATTCCCTGAATCCTCCCACGTTCTTTGCTATGGACATTTCATTATCATTCAGAATAACAAGCATATCTTTTTTTAGATATCCTATCTGATTTAAACCTTCTAAAGCCGTTCCTCCTGTTAAAGCTCCATCTCCAATAACTGCTACGACTTCATTGTCACATGATTTTTTATCCCTGGCAATTGCAAAACCCAGAGCAGCTGATAGAGAGGTGCTTGCATGGCCTGTTCCAAAGGCGTCATATATTGATTCATCCCTTTTTGCAAATCCACTTAATCCTCCGAATTTACGGATAGTTTCAAATCCTTCTCTTCTGCCGGTTAGCAATTTATATCCGTAAACCTGATGAGACACGTCCCAGATTATTTTATCTTTTGGGGGGTTAAATACTTTGAGGAGAGCTATTGTTAGTTCAACAACTCCGAGGTTTGGTGCAAGATGACCTCCGTTTTTTGAGATAACCTCAATCATTTTCTCTCTCATTTCGGAAGCGAGAATTTCAAGCTCTTTTATTGATAAACCTTTAAGGTCGAAAGGAGAATTAATTTTTTCAAGTAACATTTAAATACCCGCAAAAGCCAGGGCAAAAAACACCCCAAATATTAATCCTATTATTACTTCCACTGGAGAATGCCCGATTTTTTGGGAAAGTCTCGTAGGGTCCAACTCTTTTTGCGGAATTGTTTTTGCCAATTTCTTTATTAGTTCCGAGTGTCGGCTGATGACGCCTCTCACAACATATGCCTCTCCCATTATAAATATGGAAAGAAATAAGGAAATTATAAAAAGGGGTGAACTAATACCATAATATATTGCTATTAAAGTAGTTAAAGTTATGGTTGCCGATGAATGCGCGCTTGGCAAACCGCCTAATTCTAAAAGATTGTTTAATGTAAATTCGAAATGTTTTCTCATTATCCATTGATTAAAAATTTTTATTAATTGGCATGCCAGACCACTTAGATAAGGAAGCAAAAAAAGATGCCATAAGTTTGAATTCATTTTAATTTTTCCTTGCGAGTAAAAAGTTTAGTAAATTTTCGAATGTTTTATCATTCGGTTTTAGTATATTTAATTGTTTTAATGCAAGCGAGCTATATTTTTTTGCAATAATTTTTGAGAAATCGATTCCGTAAACTAAAGGATAGGTCAGTTTATTATTGTCTTTCCTTACTTCTTTACCCATTTCTTCTTTTTTTCCTTCTACATCCAGGATATCATCTTGTATTTGAAAAGCCATGCCCATTAAAAGCCCGCCTTTTCTGGAGGCTATAATTTTATCTTCTGTTGTTTCTGCTAGTATTGCTCCAATTTCGCAAACGGCCGAAAAAAAAGAAGCCGTTTTATGAGAATGAATATATCTGAGAAGCTTGGGAGTCTTATTTGAAGAGTCGGATAGCACATCTTCTGTCTGACCGCCAATAATTCCTTTATTGCCAATGGTCGTTGTTAGTACCTTTAGCACTTTCTCCTTCAAAATAGGTTTAAGATTACCGTGAGCTATTACGTAGAATGCATGTGAGAAAAGAGCATCGCCGGCTAGTATTGCAATGTCTTCCCCGAATTTTTTGTGAGAGGAAGGGACACCCCTACGGTAATCATCATTGTCCATTGCCGGGAGATCATCGTGGATTAGAGAGTAAGAATGAATCAGTTCAATGGCTGAAGAGACAGACATTATTTCGTCAAGTTTATACCCTCCCAGGAGGGAATAAGTGGTAATCATAAGAATCGGCCGTATTCGTTTGCCTCCGAGAAGAACCGTGTACCTCATTGCTTTGTGTAATAAGGGCGGGTATTCCTCTTCCGAGGGAAGATGATCGTTTAATTTATTGTCAACTCTCTTCTTCCAACCTTTTAGATAATTCTCTATATTCATTGATCTTGAATTTCCCTTCACTATCTTTTATTAATTTTTCTATTTTGGTTTCGGCTCCAGCGAGGTAATCTTTGAGCTTAGTAAGAAGTTTTATCCCTTCTTCAAACATAGGCAGGGATTCTTCAAGAGAAATCTC
>CAZRYJ010000137.1:0-1872 GCA_964604245.1 uncultured bacterium
CTAAAATATCATTAAAAATACAAAACCTATCAATCTATCTATAAACACTTCATTTCCCCAAAGACAAAAAAGGAGGTATAATGAGTAAAATAAAAAGATTTGAAAACATAAAAAAATAAAATTGTTAGAGGGTTAGAGCGTTAAAATTAAAAAACAAAAAAAAGGAGAAGAAGTGGAAGGGAAACACACAAAAACACATAAAGATTTAGAAATATGGAAGGAAGGGATAAAGCTTGTTACAAAAATATATAAGTTAACAAAAGATTTCCCGGATGAGGAACTCTATGGATTAACATCTCAAATGAGAAGAGCCGCAGTGTCTTACCCCTCAAACATAGTTCACCCCGTGGAATAAGGCGATGTATTATGTTTATGTTCTAAGAAGTGATAAAGACAGTAAATTTTACGTAGGTTATACGAAAGATTTAAGGGCTAGAATAAAATTTCACAACGAAGGCAAAGTAAAATCAACTAAAAACAGAGTACCGCTTAAATTAATCTATTATGAGGCATGCTTAAATCAGCAAGATGCATTAAAAAGAGAAAAATATTTAAAGACTAATTATGGTAAACGATATATTAAAAATAGACTTAAGGAGTCTTTACTTGATTTCAAATAACACACGAATAAGTTATAATAAACCTATTCCATGGGGCAAGGGAGCAGCCCGGGATTCAATCACCGAATATATTAGATATATATACATCTCACTTGGTTCGTTATCGGAATTAGAAACTCAGCTCATAATAAGTAGAAATCTTGGATTTTCGTCAAATATCGATGATTTGCTTTTGGATATCAAATCGCTAAACAGCAGAACACGTAGTTTGGTTAAATATCTTAAAAAGAAAAAATAAACCTCCTAACTATCTAACTTTCTAACTTCCTAACTATGCAAATAGCTTTAGCTATTTGCACATCCCTTGACTTTTCCCCTAATTCCTTTAAATTAAAATTCAAAAATAATGGACAAATATGATGTCTGAAGCAGTTACTTTTTATATAAATTTTAAGATTAAAAGAAAATTGGAGACGATAAAATGAAAAAAGTATACGCGGCATTGAGCGCGGATTTAATACATCCGGGACATCTTAATATTATCAATGAGGCAAAAAAACTTGGTGAGGTTATTATTGGTTTATTAACTGACGAAGCCATTGCTAGTTATAAAAGGCTCCCGTTTCTTACCTATGAACAGAGGAAAATTATAGTTGAAAACATAAAGGGAGTTTCTCAAGTGATACCTCAAGAAACTCTGGATTATGTTCCTAATTTAAGAAAAATAAAACCTGATTTTGTGGTTCATGGAGATGATTGGCAAACTGGCGTACAAAGAGAAGTAAGAGAAAGAGTTGTAGAGACTTTAAAAGAATGGGGCGGCAAGCTCGTTGAACCCAAATACACTCCGGGAATATCATCTACAAAATTAAATATCGGATTAAAAGAAATAGGTACGACGCCTGAAGTAAGGTTGAAAAAATTGAGAAGACTTCTTGGGGCAAAAAAGATAGTGCGGATACTTGAAGTTCATAATGGACTAACCGGATTGATAGTAGAAAACACTCAGCTTAAGAAAAATAACATTATTAAAGAATTTGATGGGATGTGGTTAAGCAGCTTAACGGATTCAATTACAAAAGGAAAACCGGATATAGGTTGTGTTGATTTAACCTCAAGAATGAATACTCTCAATGATATATTGGAGGTTACAACAAAACCAATCATATATGATGGAGATACAGGAGGATTGCCTGAACATTTTGTATTTATGGTAAGGAACTTGGAGAGGGAAGGCGTATCTGCTGTGATAATTGAAGATAAAGTAGGATTAAAGAAGAATTCTCTATTTGGTACCGAAGCAGGACAAACC
>CAZRYJ010000137.1:1882-5287 GCA_964604245.1 uncultured bacterium
AGATTAACCACGGGAAAAAAGCGCAGGTCACGGATGATTTTATGATAATCGCGAGAATAGAAAGTTTAATACTAAAAGCTGGTCTTAAGGACGCTTTGGAAAGAGCGAAAGCTTATATTGCTTCGGGGGCAGATGGTATAATGATACATAGTAAAGAAAAGTCTCCTGGTGAAATATTGGAGTTTTGTGAAGAATACAACAAATTCAAAAATAGAAAACCTTTAGTTGCCGTTCCCAGCACATATAATCAGATAACAGAAAAAGAATTGATTGATGCGGAAGTCAGAATAGTAATTTACGCCAATCAATTGCTGAGAAGCGCTTATCCTTCAATGAGAAAAGTAGCAGAAACGATATTAGAAAACGAACGAGCTTTAGAGTGTGAAAAATTTTGTATGCCTGTTAAAGAAATAATAACATTGATTCCGGGAAGTAAATGAATGAAGGCGGAAGTATTTGTAAAAATATTATATGAAGCCGGTTTTTCACCTTTTGTGGGTATTCCTTGTTCTGTGTTTAAATGTCCTTTGAACTATATAGATGATAATGCGTATGTGGAGAACTATTTATGTTCTTCAGAAGGTGAAGCGATGGGATTGGCTGCCGGTTTCGCGTTATCCGGAAGATTACCGGTCGTATATATGCAGAATGATGGGTATGGTAATGCTTTAAACCCATTATCTTCTTTACAATTACTGTATAAATTGCCTGCATTACTTTTAATTTCCTGGCGCGCTGAACCAGGCAAGAAAGACGCTCCACAGCATTACGTTATGGGTAAAACTATTCTAAAATTATTAGATGTTTTTGATATTCCATATATTATATTGGAAGATGAAATAACTGATTTAAAGGATTCGGTAAAAAAAGCTAAGGAATTTTACGAGTCTAATACTATACCATTTGCCTTTATAATAAAAAAGGGTTACTTTGAGGAGTATGAGAGGGTTAGTTCTCTATCCGATAATAATCTGAGTAAACGGATAGAGTATATAGAATTGCTCTCAGAAAATGTTAGTGACAATGATGTACTTTTAGGGGCGACTGGATTCTCGGGTAGAGAATTGTATCAATGCGTAAATAATAAAGGCAAATTCTATATGATGGGTTCGATGGGTTGTTTAGGCGCAATAGGATTGGGAATCGCAAGAGAGCATCCCGAAAGGAATGTTTATATTTTGGACGGGGATGGAGCTCTTTTAATGAAGATGGGAACTCTTTCCACTATTGGATATTATCAACCAAAGAACCTTATCCATATATGTTTTGATAATAATAGATATGAATCAACAGGGGGACAGCCAAACACATCCAACACAGTAGATTTCGCGAAAATAGCAGAAGGGTGTGGATATAAGTGTGTAAGCGATATATCAGAAATAGAAGATTTTCAAGAAATATTAAAAGATATAAAAAGTTACAAAAAACCACATTTTATTCATGTAAAAATAAACCCCGGAACAATTGACAATCTGGAAAGGCCTTCTGATTCACCTGAGGTAATGAAAAAATCTTTAATGGAATTTTTAGAAAAATAATGTGGAAATACTCGAATCCTGTTAAAATCATTTTTTCAAATTCTTTCTATAAAGATATTGAAAATATTATTAATAGCCAAAAGAATATTTTTATAATATGTTCAGAGCGGTTTAAAAAGACTAAAGATTTCGAAGATCTAAATAATTCGCTGGAAGATTTCCGATGTTTTTCAGATATAGAAAACAATCCTTCTTTAAAGAGTTGTCAAAAAGCGCTTGATTATGTCAAAAATTTTCAGCCAGATACAATAGTCGTTATTGGTGGAGGTTCTGTAATCGATACCGCCAAGGCTGTAAGAATGGCGGTTTATAAATCCTGTTATAACATTCAGGAACTGTTTGATAATTCTCACAAAAATATCAACAAACCCTTATTCATTACTGTTCCCACAACCCATGGAACAAGTAGTGAGCTTACCATGTGGGCGACAATATGGGATAAGGTAAATAAGAAAAAATGATCATTGTCCGAGTTCGACAATTACCCTGATTTTGCTATATATGATGTTAATTTATTGAAATCTTTGCCGATATCTGTTTCTCTTTCTTCGACACTTGATGCTTTATCACATTCTTTTGAAGCTTTGTGGAATAAAAATTCCAATCCAATTTCAGATAATTTATCGATGCAAGCGATTAAATTAATTATAAACAATTTAGGTAACTTAGAAGAACCGGTATCAATCAAAACAAGAGCAATTTTATTAACCGCGTCAATATATGCCGGACTTGCCTTTTCTAACACAAAAACGGCGGCAGCCCATTCAATAAGCTATCCCTTATCCGCGTATTTTAATATTCCGCATGGTATTGCCTGTTCGATGCCGTTATATCCTTTATTGAAAATCAATGAAAGAGAGATGGGGGAGAAGATAGTTGATTTACTTCATATATTGAAAATGGGAGACATTAATGAATTATGGGATAAAGTTTTAATCGCAGTTGAAAACAGAATTCCGTTCACTCTTCATGAATATGGAATTAAAAAGGATGATTTGAATTGGCTTTCGGATTTATCGTTCTATAAAGATAGAATAGATAATAATGTTGTTGAATTGAACAGAAACGATGTACTAAATATCTTAGAGGAAATATATTGATTTTTGTAGAAACGCCGCAATATTGATTCTGTCAAACGTAGCCAAATACTTCTCAATCATAAAAAATATTAAACTCAACAAACCCAATAAACCCAATGAACTCAATAAACCCCACAAACCCAACAAACTCAACGAACCCTACGAACCCCACAAACCCAATGAACCCTACAAACCCGATAAATGAGTAAAATTGAAAAACCGAAGGTTAGTTACTTGTTAATTGGGGAATTAGTTTATTAGTAAAAAAGGAGAAGAAAAATGGACGATAATATATTCAGTCTTGAAAATTTAGATGTTTGGAGAGAAGGTCGAAAATTCAGAAAGAAAATTTCAGAATTAACAAAAAGATTTCCCGAATTCGAAAAATACAAGCTTAAAGATCAGATGATAAGAGCTTCCCGTTCCTTTACTGCTAACATTGCTGAGGGGTACGGGAGATTTCACTTTCAGGAAAATATTAGATTCTGCCGGCAAGCAAGAGGTTCTTTGTTCGAGATGTGTGACCACCTTACTGTAGCTCTCGATGAAGGGTATATAAATGTCAAAGAGTTAGAAGAATATAAAGAAGGTCTTTTTTCCTTAATAAAAATGACTAATGGCTATATTAAATATCTCCGAAAGAGAAAAACTGAGGGATCGGGGAAAAATACCAATTAACCAATCAACTAATCAACCAATTAACTGGATTTTCCGCAACAAGTTGCGTAAAATCCCTTGACTTTCCCCCTAATTCCCGTAAATTAAAATTCAAAAATATTGGACAAATA
>CAZRYJ010000138.1:0-5180 GCA_964604245.1 uncultured bacterium
GGCGTAATAAGCGGGCTTGAAAACAAATCGCCCGATTTTTCCGACATTAATGCTTCTTTCCTTTTCTATTCTAAATATCAAAACATAAATCCCTTTCATAATTTTTTAGCCACTAAGACACTAAGGCACAAAGGCTTAAATTTTATTGATTACGCTTACATTCTCGGTAAAGCCGAACAACTTCATTTGCGTGAAGAGTTTCCGCTCTTCTTTTCAAGTCAATCGAAACTCGGTCTATATTATAATCGAAAAGATTATTTTTTAGTGTTTTTCTTTTATAGCGAAAAATATCCCTCAGGAATCTTTCAAAACTTTTATCAACTTCAATTATCGGATTTTCCTTTAGAACTCCTTTGATAGCTGTTGAAAATACATCAGGTTTCGGGAAGAAAGCTTCAGGCTTAATCTCAAATTCCACGGAAATATTATATAAAATATTAAACAGTATGGAAAGAGAAGAGTAAGATTCTCTACCCAGCTCTGATGTGAATCTCTCAGCAACCTCCTTCTGAAGCACAAAAATCCATTCTTTTATTTTATCCCTGTTGTTCTTAATTTTTTGTAAAATCGGTAAAGATACCGAAAAAGGGAGAGCACCTACAACGACTTCCGGAAAAGAAGAATCCAATTCTATTTGGAGAAAATCCTCACAAATAACGTTCATATCTATACCTCTTAAATAACCGCAAAAATACTTATCTATTTCCACCCCAATTACCTCAAAACCTCTATCTTTAAGATGCTTCGTTATGATACCAAGTCCTGGGCCTATTTCCAGTACTCTTTTACCACGAGCCAAAGACACCAGATCCGCAAACTTTCTTGCAATATTCTCATCAAGCAGAAGACTTTGTCCCCGGGCTTTGCTCAGAAATTTATTACCCAGAATTTTCTTTATTTCTTTTACTTTCATGCTTTTGAAATAAACGGTACATTAACTTTTTTTTGAAAAAATCAATATCAAACTCTATCAACTCATCATACCCTAATCCGTAGTCACCTCCTGCTTCCCATAGTATAAATCCATCGGATCGAGAATCGGAGGCTCCCTTCAACTGATTAAAAACGTACTTTCTGCCGAGCCTTGACCTTCTCCATGTAAAAGCTTGAAGGTATGGTACTATATCAATTTCTTTCTCCGGTAATCTTTCATGAGCTTTTTCAATTGATTTATATATCAAAGAATATGTTCTCCACTCCTTGGTGGAATCATTCATAAAATTATCGTGGAAATGAGAAGGATACAGCATCGGATAAATCGCATCAACCTTTTCAGCCATTTTTTCGAAATTCTGCCCCTCTTTTGCCAGAACATTAGCCCATACCGTATAACCATAGAAAGTAAGAGATATTCTCTTATTAGCGGGTTTAGCCTCCTTTACCATATCAAGAAATTTAACGATATTACTTAATTTGTTTTGCCAATTCCTATAAGGTTTTTCACCTGAAGGGTAACGTATATAATCAAACTGTACTTCATCGAATCCGGAATCAAAAGCTTTCTGCGTAATCTTAACATTGTACTTTCTGACCTCTGTAAGAGAAGGATCTACCCAGTACCCGCATTTCTCCTGAAACCAGATTCCCCCTTCGAAATCCTTTAGGGCAAGAGCTCCTCCATTTTTAAAGGCGAGTGCTTCATCTTTAAAAACACACTGCCTGGCGATTAAATAAACTCCTTTCTTTTTAGCTTTCTCAATAAAATCCTTATAAAGAGAAAACATCAACCTCCCTCTTTCGTCTTTCACATCAAGAACAGCAGCATTTACAAGGCCCAAATCCACCATTCGGAAGAATTTGTCTAACTCATACTTTGAATACAATACTCCGGGAGCAAGATAAATACCCCTTATAATAGGTTTCGCCTCAGTAACGAAAGGAACATCTACCGGAGAAAAAGCAAGTATAAGAAAAAAAATCATAAATATTTAGGCCACTAAGTCACTAAGACTCGAAGATTACACAGAATCACCCAACGCTCTACCTTTTTTATTTTTTGTTTTAACCATCCAACGAACCAACGACCTAACGAACCAACGATCCCAAAAAGAAAGAAACAACAAATTATACAAATAACACATATTTTACTTTGTGTTTTTGTGCCTTTGTGGCTAATATTACAAAACATCTATATCTTATGTATAAATAAACCGGATTTCAATTTTGGTTCAAACCAGGTAGATTTTGGAGGCATCTTATTACCATCATCAGATATTCTAATTAGCTGTTCCATCTGTGTAGGATACATGGAAAAAGCCACTTTAAATTTCCCCGAATCAACCAATCTTTCTAATTCGCTTAATCCTCTTATTCCTCCGACAAAATCTATTCTTTCGTCTTCTTTGGGATTCTTTATCCCTAAAATAGGATCAAGAAGATTTTCCTGAAGAACCGAAACATCAAGCGAATAATATGGGTCATCGGCTGGAAAAGTTCCCTCTTTAGCTTTTAGATGATACCACTTACCATCTATGTACATACCGAAATTATGATAGATATCAGGATCACATTTTCCTTCGATACCCTCTATGGTAAAAAACTCTCTCACTTTACCGAAAAAAGCATCCTTTGTTAAAGAATTAAGATCCTTTACCACTCTATTATAAGCCATTATTTTAAGTTCAGTATGTGGAAATACAACAGCAAGAAAAAAATTATATTCCTCCGAACCATTATGATTCGGATTATTTTCTTTTTTCTCCGCTCTTATATTCGAAGCCGATTCACTGCGATGATGTCCATCGGCTATATATAGAGTATCAACTTTATCAAGAACTTCCTGGATCTTATTTACCGTAGCTGTATCTCCGATTTTCCAGATCGTATGAAAAACGTTATCTCCTGTTTTGAATTTATAAAGAGATGGGTTTAACTTTACTTCACTTAAAATGGAGTATATCTCTTCTGTTTTTTTCGTATCATAATAAGCAAGAAATATGGGACCTGTTTGAGCTCCCACGGTCCTTATATGCTTTGTTCTATCGTCAACCTTGACTTTCCTTGTGGACTCATGAGTACGGATATCTCCTTTGTCATACTCATCAACCGTAGCAAGACATACCAGACCGGTCTGGCTATGACCATTTTCATCTTCTTCGTAAATGTAAAAAGAAGGCTTATCTTCTTCGATGAGATACCCTTCTTTAATCAACCATTCAAGATTTTCATTACTCTTCTGGTAAATTCTATCATCATAGATATTGACATCATCAGGAAAATCAATTTCCGCATTTACGACATGCAAGAAACATAAAGGATTCTTAGTTGCAAGTTCCTTTGCTTCTTCTCTTGAAAAAACATCATAAGGTGGAGATGAAACTTTCTTCGCATATTCCACCTTTGGTCTTAATGCCCTGAATGGTTTTAATAACGCCAATGAACTCTCCTTTCAAAAATCGATTTTTATTACATCAACAAAAAAGCCTTTCTATTTTACATGGATTTATAAATATGTCAACAGGTGAATGCGTGGATGGGTATATGGGTAACTATTTAACTTTTTTTATGCATTCGTCAGCCGTCAGCGGTCATCTGTCGTATTAACTTACCACTTACCACAATCAACTATTTTGACTAATAAGTTTGTATCGTATAAATTATCGTAGTGGTAGAACCGCTTGTATTGGTCTCATTTCCTTCAATCATAACCCTGTAATCCTGAAAGAGGTTCTGCTGTCTTCTTATATCACCACTTCCACTTACAAGAACTTGCGGTACAGTGCCAAGCGGAGACCAGACTCCTGCAGCCGCGTCTCCATATTCTATATCGGAAAGCAAAATACCACAGGTAGGAGCCGGATCACCGGCACCCGCAATAGTAACTTCCCAATTACCGGCTGGCCCGCCAAATCCTCTGACACTATATCTTATTCTCTGATAGCGTCGACGCCTCGGCTGGGTGGGCTCATAGTATTCAGGAAAAACTGCCGGCGGAAAAGGAGGATTATTTGCATTTTGGTCAATCCTGTTAAAATCCCAGGTAATAGTGTTTCGCTGTATCGTTATCGTAACTCTATCATATATACTCATAAGAACAGGAACCAGAGCTGTAGTCTTTTCAACCCCTACACTCGTTGAGGAGACTGCGAATGTTACAAACGATATAAGAAATAACAGATAAAAAATTCTTTTCATGGTTACCTCCGATATTTTAAAATTTCTTTCTATCAATCTTTTTTACGGGTTTTGCAATTCCAAAATTAAGACCTTCTCTCTTCATACCTCCGGTTAACTGCAAATACAAAACGAATCCTCTCGGGCTTAAGTCATAACCCGGCGGTAAACGGGAAGCCTGTATCGTATAATCTCCGGGTATTATGTTACTAATTGAATACTCACCGAAAAAGTTTGCGTAAGTGTGTCTTGAATAATCACCTCGAATTATGCTGATTTTAACATTCGGAACCCCTTTCTCGTCCGGATCCCTTTTGAAGTTATGGTTTTTGTCGTAAAAGACAACTCCCTTAATCGAAGAAAGGCTGAAAATCGGGAAATTTACCACCTTAAAATCGACAAACCCTGTATTTATCTTTTTTATCAGATTATCCCCTCCTAAAAATGCGGGAACACCTTTTATATCAAGCTGCACAGTATGTTTTCCTTTGGAAACGGGAGCAAATCTGTATTGCCCTATACTGTTTACGTCTGCTTCTTTATCACCGTCTAAAATAATTTTTATATCCTCAAGAGGCGGCTCCCCGCTCTGCCTCAAACCATCCCCGTTCTCATCATGCCAGACTAATCCGGTTACAGCACCAAAACCAATTTTTTCTATGGAACCTCTTTTAATAAGCTCAAGAGTATAAATTTTCGATTCTGTGGCGGTGTTGCCTGAAATACCAACTCTACTTGAAAATCCTCCGGAAGCGCCCCCAAAAGAAAGCGAAGCATTATAATTTACTCTTTCCTGATCCACCATATGCCGCAATCTAAAATCTCCGGAAAGGGATGCACCCATCCGCAAAAGTGCGCCCAAAGCATATTCCCAGCCGTAAATCTCGGATCTGGAAGCCGAAACCTCCAGAACATTAGAATGCGGAAGGTTTATAATACCCTCTACTTCATAACTTTCATTTCTTCTGTTATAATAACTGTTCTGATATCTAAAACTAAGCCTTCCCCTAGCATAAAGAAAATAATAAAGACTCAAATAATTTCGATAACCACTATTCCTATCACCG
>CAZRYJ010000139.1:0-5058 GCA_964604245.1 uncultured bacterium
CTTTTGACTGTCCTTTATAAATCTCAACGACTTTGAATTTATAAAGTACCCTTTCCCGCGCAGGCACGGGAGCAGGTTTGGTCCAGGTAAAAGTCGGACGCTTAGCTTTTAAACCTTTACCTGTTTTAGGAGAAATCAATCTTGGAGGGCTGGCTGGTCTAACAAGTATATTTATACAACGCTGCGCAAGTTCACGCCCTGAAGCGGCATCTATAAGATACAAACAAACCGTATATTCTCCGGCAGGAACACTTCCCGTTCTTTGAATAAAAGATTTGTATTCTTCTATATAAAATTCATCCCTTAATTCCTTTACGTCTCTTGACTTTAAACGTAACCTACCAGGAGGCGACTCGAACTCATTTGTGCTGGCACTGAATATCGGACCCTTTCTTGATTCCTCAATCTCACCTCGCAAATAAACCATAAGCGGTTCACCTGAATTGTTTGTCACATCAACCCACCAAAGATCTTCTATCTTCAATTGATTTGGCGGCGGCGGATGAATTCGCAGTGAAAACTGAGCTTGAATTGGGCGACTCGAAACTAAAAGAAACAGAACAACTATGCCAATTTTGTACCTCTTCATAATCCCTCCTTATTTAAATTTAAATATTCCCAATAAAATCTTTAAAGTACAATCTCAAAAAAGTAAAATCTTAAACTATACTACTGATTTTTATGCCTTTTGTCAAGAAAAAAATTTGCGATTTTACTTATTGACAATAACTGATAAATTCATACAATAATAATTAAGGAGGTGTCTAATGAAAAAACTGTTTATCATTGTATATTTACTATTAATCAGCCTTGTTTTACCCGCACAAAAAATGTTGTTACCTGTGCCCTATCACTGCCAGGGAAATCCACATAACCCCTCTCTACCACCGGATCCCGGATATCCACCTGCACCCAATAATTGGTGTACTGTAGCCTGCCTTCATATGCTTTTCGATTATTACGACCATATGGGCAACAACACAACTCCCTTGCCTGGGCAACAAATCGCTTGCGTTTCCAACACAGATGATATAGCCGGCCTCACCAGCGGTCACGCCGGAACCGCCGCAAGAGACGCTCGAAGAGCAACACATTTCAGTATGCTGAGTAATTCTGCCGACGGATCTGTTGTCGGCGGGTACAGCTGGAGAAAAATTGGTTATTCGGCAATTGATAGTACGAACGGAAAAGAATTCCTCCTGCCAGGCACAAACGGCATGGTAGGATGGATGGAAGTATTAAACGAAGGATATCCTGTCATCTTCAACGGATATTTTCCCTGGACCTTAGGGGTTCCAGATGGAGCGGAACCTACCGAGCCGCCGATTGAAGAAACTGTAATCGGGCATTCAATTCTACTTATAGGGTATGATCTGGGAGCCAATCTACTTTATTTTCACGATCCATGGTATGGGCCTAACGTCAGTTATCATATAGACTCATTACAGGAAAAGTGGTACTCCGGAAATTACATCTTCGCTTCACCCTGGGAAGTAAAAATAAATGCACCTGATATGGTTTTAGAAGATACTTCGTTTATTGTCTCGGCTTCAATAAGATATACCGCTCCGACAGTAGAATATGTTCAGCCAAACGGACCGGCTTTTGGACAGGAATTTCCGGTCGTTGACGATCCCATTGCTGTTTTACAGGTAGATTCATGTTCGCTTCCGTTAGAAATTGCCAATCCCGTAGATACCCTTTATCTAATAGATAAGACACAATCCTCTTACGCGTGTCATTGGTCCGCAACTCCTGGTGCCTCCGGAGTCCACGGAAGTTTCAGGGTGAAAGCCGTAGGATTATTAGAATCAACGAATTCTTATTCCTATCCGACATATCAGGATACAATAGGTGGTATTGTAACCGGAGATTGCTCTTATTCATCAGTTGGCGGATCGGGAATGGGAATGCGGGAAATAAATAGCTACAAAACCAGGCTTTCCCCGAATCCTTTTGTCAAATCCAACACAATGACTCTCAACTTACCGGAAGCCGGAAATGTGGAAATAAAAATATTCGATGAACTCGGAAGAGTAATCAAAGTTCTCTCAAATGGAATTTTGGGGAAAGGATCTCATATAATACCCTGGGATGGAAAAGGCGACAACGGGCAACCTATGCCGGCAGGTAAGTATTTCTATCAAATTTATGTTAACGAGGAAAAACTTTCGGGCGAAAAGGCTGTATTGCTTAACTAAGATTCGAAGAATCTTAGTTAAATATTCTTCGCTGACCACCGACGGCTGACGGCAGACAAAAAAAGAAAAAACATTCGTGTTATTTGTGTGATTTGTTGTTGAAACTAAGTTTCTTTTGATGTGGTTGTGTGAGATTAATTTGGTGTGGTGTGGTAGGTTTTAAACAAACAAAAATATAGTTTTTTTCTCTGTGTACTCTGTGGTAAAATTTTTTTTGTTCTTTGTGTCTTAGTGCCTTCGTGGCAACTAAAGATTATCGATGATGTTCCACCTGGCGATCCATTTGCCCTGTCTATCGCCGGCGGGGTCAAATTTTACGTAATCTTTTGGAAGATATTTTTCTTTTATCGGAACATCAATTCCTACCGTTTCAAGCAGATATCCTAACCGTGCCAACAAACTTTTATTCTGACACCTGAGGGCATATTTTATCAGCTTTTTTATTGATATATATTCAAGGATATCTTTCAAAATCACTTTAAACTTATCCAGCTCCGGACCGTAGGCTGTTTCTTCCAGGCAATCTACGATTGCTTTTTCCGGCTCAGCCATTGCAACTTTGTTTCCATTAATATTCAACTGACAAAAACCGAAAAATTTATATGGTTTAAGTGTAATGTATTTGAAATTATATTTTTTAAATACAATAGGTCTTTTCCGTTTTGGAGTTGCCACATAATAAATCTCATCCTTCGAAATTTCTTTTGTTCTATATACGGACAGTGCGGTTTCAAAAGAGATGTAGGAAGGTTGTACAGTTCTTGAAGCAATAAGAAAAGGATACCCAACTCCTTCAGGTAAAGTGTATTTACCTTTTTCTATTTCCTCTATCTTTTCATCCATTTTCAGCTGGAATACCATTTGAGAGGCATAATTGTTGGATATATCGAACAAAGTACACATATCCGAAATAGTAAAATAGTTGACTCCCACTTTTCTCAAACCGGATAGGATTAATTTTTTTGTAAGTGACATATTCAATATTAACCCCAAAAGCTTCCTTAGTCAAGGGGGCAACCTCCCCCATACCCCCTATTTTCAAACCACAGAGAACACACACAACAAACAGTCTTGAGTCGTACGTCTTGACTCATGACTCGGTGCTCTGCACCGCCCTTGACTAATTTTTTACTATACTTATAATTTACCAGAAGCATAAAAAAGGAGGAAATTTTGGAACAAGAAAAAAAGGAAATTAAAGTTAGATTCCCGGAAAAAATAATGGGTGGCGCATACGCCAACCATATGATAGTCTTACATACAAAAGAGGAATTCATTATGGATTTTATAATGGCGTCGTATCCGGCAGGAAGTGTTACCGCAAGAGTTATTACCAGTCCCGGACATATGAAGCGCATAATTCATGCCCTGAGTGATAACGTTAAAAAATATGAAGAAAAATTCGGAGAAATAAAAGAAGCTCAGCCCCCACAGGGCTTTATAGCTCCGGAGGTAAAACCCGCTTAAAAAAACTGATTAATATTAGCCACAGATTTTCACAGATATTCACGGATTCCCACTCACATCCCCATTATTTTTTATTTTTAAACAACAAAAAATCTTTTTTTTCTCTGTGTAGCTCTGTGTTCTCTGTGGTTCAAAATTTTTAAAGAAAATTACCTCGCAGAATCACATTCTGGCAAAACTATTCAGATTCTCCAGGTAGGCTTCCACTTTCCCCGGAGTCAAATCCTCATCACTGTAATTCGTTTTGCTGATATAGATACCTTTGGTATTTGCTTCTATTTTGTTAAAATTGTTCTCGAAAAAATATTTTATCGCATCCATGCGTTTGGTTTCCATCAAATAAGAACTCGCTTCATAAGATTTATCCGAACGAATCAAATACTCCTCATCAAAAGAAACGTCATTTAGTTTTACTTCTTCTCCCCATCGGAAAAACACTTGATTTAAAGCCTGTTTTTTGGTAATTTTGAATCCGAATCCTACCGGATTAAGCAACTCCAAAGATAGAAACGAGGGAGAATCTTTCCCTGCCGGAGTTAATTTGAAACGAATTTCAGACCCGTAATTTAATATACTAATATAAGTTCCTGCAATAAAAGAAGATTTTATTTCGGCATTAAGCATTTCAGCAATGGGCTTAAGTTTTTTTTGAACTAACATCGCGGAAATCTTTGATATGATATACACCAATAAAGAGAACCCAACTATACCGAGTGTAATAATCCCTGGCAAACTGAGATCGTCTAAAAGTCTTTTGATTAACATAATCTCCTCCTTTTTTTTATATTAAATATCAAACATTAAAAAGCAAAACCCATACCACACCCCAGATATTAACCACAAGATTTCACAGATTAAGACAAGATTACCCAACCTCCCCCATCTCTTATTTTTGTAAAACAACAACTTTTTTTGCCACAAATTTGCACAGATATGCACGGATTTCCCAATCCTCTCCATAATTATATTTTTGTAAAAACAACAAAATATTTTTTTTAATCTTTTTTTATCCGTGTTCATCCGTGTTAATCCGTGGCTAATATTTTTTTTAGGTGGGTGGTGTGGGCTATTCATTTTCCGTATCTTCTTTTTCTCCAAAACAGTACAGATATCCGTTTCTCGAACCAACATAGATTTTTTCATCCCATGCGATAGGAGTTGCCTCGAATATTCCCGGATATTTTTTATCGAGCAATTCAAAATTTCCCTTATCATCGAATTCGAATAGATGTATTCCTCCGTATCCCGCGGCAACAAGTCTATTACCGACAATAATGGGTGTGGAAATTGATCCTCCTATTCTTTTTTTAAAGACAAGCTCAGGCGTTGGATAAGTTTTTTTGTTATTTGGTCCGTAAACTTTTCCTTTTTTCTCGTCAATTTCTTTATG
>CAZRYJ010000140.1:0-4998 GCA_964604245.1 uncultured bacterium
GTAATAAAGATATAGAACGTATTATCAAATTCATCAATGAATCCAGAAGAGGAATCCTTAAGTGAGATCTTACCCCACAACACCACGACACACCAACAGATCAGGAAATTAGTTAATTGGTGAATTAGTTGATTAGTAAAAACAACAAAAACATCTTGTTAATCCTTTTTAATCTGCGTCTCATTAGCTTTGTGTCTTTGTTCCTTTCTGACAAATCTTTACTAATATGATGGTAAACATCAACAAATTAATAGATCATACGAATTTAAAGATAGACGCGAATGAAAAAGATATTAAAAAATTATGCCGGGAAGCTTTAGAATACAATTTCAGAGGAGTCTGTGTAAATCCCGTATGGATTCCGTTTATTTCCGACTACCTGAAAAACAAACCTACCAAAATAATTTCCGTCTGTGATTTTCCCCTGGGGTCGGGATTAACCGAAATTAGAAAAAAAGAGGCAGAGATAATAATTGAAAACGGAGCAGAAGAAGTGGATCTTGTGATGCAAATACCTCTCTTAAAAAGCAAAAAGTACAAAGAAGTTGAGAAAGATATAAGAGAAATAGCTAATATTATACATCCCCACGGAAAACTTAAAGTTATTATAGAAGCACCTATCTTATCTCGCGAAGAAATCTTATCCGCAACTATCATTGCTGAGGAGGCTGGCGCTGACTTTATTAAATCCGGTACAGGTACAAATGGACCTGTTACTGTTGATCAAATAAAACAGATAAAAAGCGCGACAGGCCTTCCTATAAAAGCGGCAGGAGGAATAAAGAGTATGGAAACCGCGTTGAAGCTTATAAGATCCGGTGCGGCAATTCTGGGAAGTTCTTCAGGAAAAGAAATAATAAAAAAATTTCAAAAGGAGAATTGAGAAAAATGGGTAGGAAAAAATTTGGAATAAGTTGTGTTTTTCCTGCTTATAATGAAGAAGAAAACATTGAAAAAGCAATTAGAGAAGCAATAAAAGTTTTTGTCGACGTTGACCTGGATTATGAGATAATTGTTGTCGATGACGGAAGTGAAGATGGAACATCGAAAGTAACTCTGGATATGGCTCGGAAAAACAAAAATATACGATTATTCAAACATTCCATTAACCTTGGTTATGCCGATGCTTTAAAAACGGGTTTTAAATCTGCGAGTAAAAACTATATTTTCTATACTGATGCGGATAATCAGTTTGACCTTAAAGATATTAAAAAAGCTTTGCCTCTAATAAAAGAAGCGGATATAGTAATAGGTTATAGATTAAAAAGAGCCAATAATATTATCAGAAAAGTGGGTTCTTTCGGCTATAATTTGCTGGCGAGGAAATTACTTAAGTTAGATGTAAAGGATATTGATTGCGCATTTAAGCTTTTTCGCCGCGAGGTTTTCGACAAAATCGAGATCGAGACTAAAGCCTGGTTGGCAGATACCGAAGTTCTTGCAAAAGCGAAGAAAAATAATATGATTATAAAAGAAATTGGGGTTAAACATTTGCCCAGAAAACAGGGCAAAGCTACGATTAAACCCGGGGACATCATAAGAAGCTTCAAAGGACTTTTGAATTTGAAAAGGATGATAAAATGAAAAAAGATGTTTTGTTAAGTAAAAATTTCCATATTTATGCTCTATTCATAGGTCTCTGTTTATTATACTTTAACCAGATTGTTTTTGGGAACTACTATTTCTTTGAAGATTTTATGTACCAATATTATCCTTTTCGTAATTTTTTTGTCACATCATTGAGAAAAGGGACTTTTCCTTTATGGGATCCTTACGTTTTTGCGGGAACGTCTCTTATTGGAGATATTCAGAGTGCTCTCTTTTACCCCTTTAACATAATACTTGTTCTCTTTGTAAAAAGAGGAGTTCTTTCATTTTATGCATTAGAATTACAGAATATCCTGCATATATTACTTGCTGGCATTTTTACATATATGTATGGAAGAGAGATAAAACTTTCTAAGAATGCTTCTATGATAAGTGCAGTAACTTTTATGTTTAGCGGTTTTTTGATAACCAGGATGATACATCTTACTTTCGTAAATGTTATCGTATGGTTACCTTTAATCCTTTTGTTTCTACAAAAGGCTTTAAATGAAAAAAGCTATTTTTATTCTATTTTGGGAGGACTTTTTATGGGTTTATCTATGCTGGCTGGTTCTCCCCAATTTTCCCTTCACATTTTTTATTTTTTAGTATTCTACACGTTATTTTTCATAGTAACTAACAGGGAGAATTCATCCTTAATAAAATCTTTTTCTTTTTTGGGCATTATCCTGATAATATCTCTTGGTATTGCCGCGATTCAATATTTGCCTGCTTTTGAATATTCAAAGTATACCGTTCGTGAAAGCGTTTCTTTTAAAGATTCTTCCCTTTTTTCAATTCATCCTGGATATCTTCTGACTTTATTGGTTCCAAAGCTCTTTAGAGACGTTTCCGGAGCAGCGCAGGCTTATGTTGTTTCGTCTCTGGAAATTGGAGAAGCGTATGGGTCATTCTGGGAAAGGGCAATTTATCTGGGGATTTTTCCACTTGTCCTTTTATTCTTTAGTTTTAAAGATAGAAGAAACAAATTAATCTGGTTTTTTGCGGCTATGGCTGTTTTCTTTCTTATTGCAGCTTTAGGCAAATATACTCCTTTATACAGATTTATTTATTATTGTCTTCCTGGCTTTAATAAATTCAGGATTCCGGGAAGGTTTTCCGGACTTTTTTCTTTTTCAATGGCAATATTAGCCGGTTTCGGCGCAAATGTCCTTTTTGGTAAAAAGAAAATAAAATTCCCCAAAGTGCTATTTTGGCTGATTGGTTTGGTCTTAATATTCTGGATACTTATGTATACCGGAATATTTAAAAATATAAGCAAAATTACCGCAAACATTGATGTTTATAAAAACATAAAAAAACAATATAGTATTTTTGTACTCTTTTTTTCTCTGTCACTGGTTATTGTTTTTTTGAGAACAAAAAAAGTTTTATCGGTCAATTATATTGTTATTTTCTCCGCGATGCTCATCTTTATAGATTTATTCAATTTCGGTCACAATTTCAATAAAAGTAAAGTATCTCCGCAGGAATTTTATCCTTTTCATGAACTTGTTAAATATTTCCAGGAAGAAAACAAAAAAGAAAAATTCAGGATAAACGCCATAGAAGGCAACCAGCTGATATTAAAGAGGAACAGCGGTAATATATACCAACTTGAACTTATAGAAGGATATACCCCTCTTAGAATGAAAAGATTCGTGGAATTTTCACAATTACCTTCTGATAGAAAATCGGATTTATTAAACGTTAAATATAAATTCGGTTTAGTCAAAGAAAAAAGAGGGATAAAGATAGTATCTAAAAAAGGCTATGTGCCTCGAGCTTTTATGGTTTATAAATACACTTTAGCAAAAGAAGAAGATAATATATTAGACATGCTCTCGGAAGAAGAATTTCGTTATTTTGATGATGTTATACTTGAAGAAAATCCCCGGATCTCACTGTCGGGAGAAGAAAAACACCCCGAATACAAAATTGAATATCAGTTGTTTGAAGTTAACAGAATTTCCCTGAAAGTACAAACCTCTGCTTCCGGTTTCCTCGTTTTATCCGAGATCTATAATCCAGATTGGCAAGCCTATATCGATGGACAGGAAACTAAGATTTATTGTGCGGATTATACCTTGAGAGCAATACCGGTTGAGAAGGGGATACATCGAGTGGAAATGGTTTATAATCCACGCACGTTTAGAACAGGCAGAATTATAACAGTATGTACGTTGGTTTTAGCCATTTGTTTGCTTCTTCTTTTGTAAATGAGAAAAATTAATATAGCTGTAGGTTTATTGTTAAGTGCTTTTTTTCTCTGGTTAGCTTTTTTGAAAGTAAATTTTGAGGAACTTATTCTTGCATTGGAATCAGCCAATTATCCTCTCATTATCGCGGCCGCCTTTTTAAACGGTTTTACTTTTATCCCCCGCGCATATAGATGGAGACTTTTATTGAAACCATTAAAAAACACTCGGTTTGGCAACGCCTTTGGTTCTTTATCGATAGGGTTTATGGCAAACTCTGTTCTTCCCGCGAGAGGAGGGGAGTTTGTGAGGGCTTTTGCCATTGGACAGACCGAAAAGATGTCAAAAAGCGCTTCTTTTGCTACAATAATAGTAGAGAGAGTACTTGATCTGGTTACTCTAATACTTTTTTTAGTTGTTTCACTCAGGTTTATTTCAAATGATACAATAGTGTCCAGGATGTTCTGGATCGGTGTAGTATTAACTGTATCTATTATAATATTTCTTGTTTTACTGAAAAAGAAACCCGGGATAATGAACATAATCGTTTTCTTATCTCCGAAGAGGTTTAAAGAAAAAAGCAAGAAGTTTCCGGAGGCTTTTATAAAAGGATTGGGAATTCTAAGCAGTTTTAAAATACTGTTTTACTCTTTTGCTCAGTCCCTTTTTTTGTGGTTTTGTTATGCTGTGGTTTATTATATTTTATTCGCAAGTTTTGGCTTCAATCTTTCTTTCGGAGCGGCATTTCTGGTAATGGCTATATGCTGCTTAGGTATTTCTATTCCCTCTTCACCGGGATTTATCGGAACTTATCATTATTTTGTGGTTCTTTCTTTAAGTCTCTTCGGTATACCTAAAAGCAGTGCTTTAAGTTTTTCGATAGTCGCCTGGGCGGTTAATATTCTTCCGGTGGTGATTATCGGTCTGGTGGCTCTTAATAAGTTGGGACTTTCTCTTATGGTTAAAGAGTAAACTTATCTGCGATTTTCTTGAGAAGGGTTTTTAATCGCAGATGTCAGACTGTATTTAAAAGACAGGGCGTCGGTAGGGCAAGCCTTAATACATTCACCACATCTGATACAATCTACAGAGTCCGGAGCTTTGAAAATCTCAACATCCATGGGACAAACGGTTTGGCAGGCATAACACTCAATACACTTTTTCTCATCAACCTTTATCTTGAAAAATGTAAATTTATTGAAAATTCCATAAA
>CAZRYJ010000141.1:0-2860 GCA_964604245.1 uncultured bacterium
ATTTCATCGGGAGACGCCGAAAATCCGGAACCGCCTAAAACAACGGGTATATTATAATTTTTTACGCTTTCTATCATCTCTTTAAATTTATTTAAAAAAAATTCATTATTAAAATAAAGACAGGAATCGATATTTCTTATTGAAAATCCAACAATGTCATAAGTTTTATTTTCTAATGTTTTATTTAGTTTTTCTAAAGGTGTTTCATTGAAGGTAAGGTCTAAAATATCGCAACGATGATTATGTTTTTTTAATGCCGACATTAAATACTCCAGCCCTACCGGTAAAACAGGGGGAGTTCTGTAAGTGTTGGGATTGATTAATAAGATTTTTGAAGGCATCTATTTTTTTGTTTCAAAGAAATCGCAAAACTCTTTGCATGAAATCTCTTCTATAAATTTATCGATACCTTCGGTTTTTATCTGTCTAATGTTATTAATATTTACTTCCCCATTAATTGGTTTAAGCCAGGCGAGAGTGTCGCAGTCTTCGAATTTCTCACATTCCCAGCAACCTTCGAGATTTTTCTTCTGACAGCATATTCTTATTTTACAGGAGGCAGACCCCCCTCCTTCCCTGCAGGGCTTCTCGCACCGCATTTCTTCCCATGCTTTCAGAACTTCGTAGCAGGATTCATAATTCTCGAAAGCTTTTACTTCTTCGCTTAAGCTTGCTAAGCCTTTTGCCCATTTCTCGAATTTTATTTCATGAAATTTTTCCAAAAGCGCACCGCATAAATCCGCGACCTTTCCTATACGTAGAACGCAGTTTCCGCAGTAAAGCGCGCAGTAACCGATTAAATTTGTGTTTTTATTATGTTTCATTTTATAATACAGAAATTATCATAGAACATATTTCTGTCAACTGTATCGTCTGATATTAACAGGGACAAACCTTTGAAATGTGGAAAATTCCATAGATTCTTCGAATCAGTTAAATAGTTTTTAGGATTTTGGATTTAGGATATGGGATTTGGATTTTAATCTGTTGGTTCGTTGGATCGCGGGGTCGTTGGTTCGGATTTTTAAACCACCCAACGATCCAACCACCTAATGTCCTAACGATTTATTATCTCTTTCCCCCATGCGACTTATCATCATCGCCCATGGGGTTTTTCGTTCTTCGATTTCCCATTATCCTGTTTTTTATCCTTTGATTTTCCCTGATCGGGTTTTCCCTTCTTCGGTTTTCCATGATCGGGTTTTTTGGGGCTCGGTTTTACATAAACAGGTCTCCTCTTTGGAGGGTTCTTATGATATGCTTTATGAGGCTTTCCGAAATCTATATTAATTAAAGGTACCCGTACGGTAATTAAACTTCTGCGTGGTCTTCTCCATACAATGCGTGGTCGCCAGTAATTTCCGATATAGACGTGGGTGACAGTTCTGCTATAGTTGGGGCTATAATAAATAACATTTCCATATACTTCTTCTTCAATAGATTCCGCCAGACTATACACGTAAGAGTCTAAGTATTCTTCATTTTCCAGGGTTGTTTTATCCCTGAGAAGTACTTCTCCCGTTCTGGATTTGACTACTTCGACTGAAATAATATATTTTTCGCCTGATCTTGTTATAGAGCCGAATATCACTTTCTCGAGACCCAACGAACTTCCATAATCGGCAGCGTAATCTTTGTTATAACATACTACCCGTCTGCCAAGATAATCTTCTATTTCATACGGCGATACCACTTTGTGGTCATAATAATCGAGTTCGGATTTCAGGAGATCATAGAATGCTTCCGTTATATAACTCTCAACACCTATTGCTCTAAAAGGAAGTATGCCTATCTCTTCCGCGCTTGCTCTGCCGGGTAAAAACAAAAAAAACAATAAAGAGTTAAATACTACCCATTTTACCTTTTTCATTTTGACCTCCTTTTTTTTAATTAAATCTTCCTTACAATTTGTTATCTCCGACCATTAAATTCTCTTTTTTCTTCTTTATTAATGTGACCTAACAAAATGCCCGATAGTTCCATTTTATAGTTGGTTCGTTAGGTCGTGGGATGGGTGGGAACGTCCTAACGATTTAGTGCCTTCGTGGCAAATTTTTATAAAAAATAAAAAACCCTTGACAAACTCATGGGTTTGCTTATAAAATGAATAAATGGAAAATATAGTTATTGAACAATAAGATCAGGCTTTGCAAAGTTGTTTTTTGGGGTCAGCTCTTGTAGTATTATTTATATCTTTTGGAATAATTGGTGCGTTAAAATCGTGAGTAAGTGAAAAAGGAAGTAATGGATTTCGTGTCCGGATAAATATGAAAGGAGTAAACAAAATGAAAATATCGTTTAAAATTGTGCGGTTAGTATTGTTTTTTATTTCAATTGTAATTCCAGCATTTTGTTTTCAACTTGAAAAGCAATTCGGAGAAACCTCTTGTTATCTAAAGGATATTTGTATGATTGGTTCTGAAATTGGCTGGGCAGTGGGCGCGCCGCATTGGGACCAAAACGTGAAATACTATAAAGGCACCATAATAAAAACTACCGATGGGGGTGAAAACTGGGCAGAACAGGAAGCTGGAATTTATGAAGAACTGCGGGGGGTTTGCTTTGTTGATTTAAATAACGGCTGGGCAGTCGGAGCCAATGGTACGATTCTCCATACCGATAATGGCGGAGATACATGGATTCAACAAACGGTGGCAACAACCGATGAATTCAGGGGTGTAGTCTTTACTGATGCAAATAACGGCTGGGCTACCAGTATCGAAGTAGTCCATTATGATTGGAATGATGAGCCTGACGATTGGCGCGGAAGTATATGGCATACAAGCAATGGCGGTCAGAACTGGATAAAGCAGACAGTACCTGACAGTACAAGTATTTTAAATCGTATTGATTTTATTGA
>CAZRYJ010000141.1:2960-4959 GCA_964604245.1 uncultured bacterium
TAAAGCAGACAGTACCTGACAGTACAAGTATTTTAAATCGTATTGATTTTATTGATCTCTTAAATGGCTGGGCAGTCGGTATTAAATTTACAGGATACGAATCTGGTATTATCCCACAACATGTAGGCGCTTTCTATAGCACCGGTGACGGAGGACTTACCTGGGAAGAGCATTTAAGTCCGGAGCCGGAGATCGTTTTTACGGGCGTCGATATGATTAATGACACAAATACTTTTGTAGTGGGATTTAAGATGAACAGCGCAGTTGATAGCGGAACAATATTTCGGACGACAGATAATGGAGAAAACTGGGAACAACAGGATCCCGGATATACTCTATGGGATGTTCAATTTCTTAATCCGGATAGCGGCTATGCTATAGGATGTATGTACGGCGCGGCATGGGGACCGCCGATATTACAAACTTTAAATGGTGGCGCCGACTGGGAACTTTTGAATATAGATAAACATGCTGGTGAAGGTCTTTATGGACTGGCTTTAATGGATGATAAAGTTATTACCGTTGGGGATTGTGATTTTTTATCTGCCACCGATAATCCCTGGGGTGCTGACAGCACTTTCAAATCCCTTTTTTCTCAACAATATATAAATATTCACTATAGATTCGAAGAAATATTTTTCATTGATGAAAATCGTGGTTGGGCGGTAGGAAGAAGAACTTATTTACCGGAATTATGGGGGCAGGTTATTCTATATACCGATAATAGCGGAGCAACATGGGAGACTCAATATGAATATGCTCCTCCTCTTGATGACCTTTTTAGTTTTTTTGCCCTTAACGACGTCTATTTTACAGACGACCAGAATGGATGGGCTGTAGGAAATTCGGAGTGGTATTGGGAAGAGAGCAAACATTATGGTTCTATCCTTCATACCGCCGATGGCGGCACCAATTGGGAAGAACAGGGGACCGAGCTTTATGAAGGACGAGATCGTGAATTCGGGGCAGTACAATTTCTTGACAGTTTAAATGGATGGGTTCTTTCGGAGATGAAATTCCCAAGTGATAGTATTTATCTTGCCCACACTACAAATGGAGGGGAAAGCTGGGAATGGGTAAATGCAGGAATCGAGTGTTTGTTTGGTATGGACGATGGTGATCTATTTTTTACGGATTCTCTCAATGCGTGGGCTGTAGGTTTAAAGGTCATTCACACAATCGACGGCGGCACTAGTTGGCAGGAACAAAGTTTACCTTATACCTATGAGATTCATGGGGCAAGTTTTACAAGTACTCAAACGGGATGGATAGCAGGAGAAGGTTTGTATTATACGACTGACGGAGGTTCTTTATGGCAGGAAAAGGATGTGGGTGTCGACTGGGAATTTTACGATATTCAATTTGCCGATTCGCTTACCGGTTGTCTGGTGGGCGATAGAGGAACAGTAATGAATACCGACAACGGCGGAGATAGTTGGAATCTTCGAACAGATGGATATGTAACGTTAAGTACTTTAAGAGGGATTCATCTGGTTAATGATAGTACAGGATGGGCTTCCGGAGATGCTGGTACTATTATAAAAATAAAAATGAGTGGTGGAGCATATATTGAAGAAGATAATCAAGGAACAAATATTCCTGCTCAAGTTATGTTATTCCAAAACTATCCTAATCCTTTTAACTCATCAACCAAAATTGAATATACCATCCATAAAACAGCTTTTGCAGAAATATTAATTTATAATTCTTTAGGTCAATTAGTTAACACCCTGGTTAAGGGAGAGCAACAGAAAGGGAATCACTACGTTCTGTGGGATGGTAGAGATAATTCTGGTCAGTTTGTTGCCAGCGGTTTGTACTATTATCTGCTAAAAACAAAAGGAGCTACACTATACAGAAAAATGTTATTACTTAAATAGCATCATATAACCATAGAATGTTAGTAGTGTTAATAGGGTCAAACTTTGAAATGTGAACCAAGGGATTAGGTACTAGATACAAGGTCTCAGGTTTTAGATTAACAACCGACCGAAGACGG
>CAZRYJ010000142.1:0-4953 GCA_964604245.1 uncultured bacterium
TAACGGGACACGGAGTCGAGCTTTCAAGACTTGGAGGCGGAATAGGTACAAGAGGACCTGGAGAAAAAAAATTAGAAGTGGATAGAAGGAAAATCAGAAAAAGAATTAATCATTTAAAAAAGGAATTAAAAAAAGTAGAAAAAACAAGAAATATACAAAGGAAAAACAGAGAAGGAACTTTTAGTGTCGCATTACTCGGATATACAAACGCCGGAAAAACAACACTTTTAAATGCCTTCACTAATAGTAATGCGGCTGTAGAAGACAAACTTTTTGTCACGTTAGATCCTCTTACAAGACTTGCGAAAACTAACAATGGCAATAAGTTTCTACTTATTGATACAGTCGGTTTCATACGAGGAATACCAACTGAAATAATGTCCTCCTTTAAATCAACTCTCGAAGAAGCACAAACTTCTAATTTGAGAATTATATTGGTCGATATCTCCTCAGAAAAAATAGAAGAAGAACTCGAGGAAACCAGAAAAGTAATGGATTTTTTAGAAATTAGTGGTTTTGATAACATTATGGTATTCAATAAAACCGACCGAGTAATCGACCCGGTCTTTCTTAATCACATGCAGAAAAAATATCCTGAATCTGTTTTTATTTCCGCAAAGAAAAATAAAGGACTTAAAGAATTAATGGAGCGAATAGATGCTTATAAAAAGCGTTTCCGGAATTAGAGGTATTGTAGGTAACGGACTTGATCCGGAAATCATTTTAAACTTTGCCGCTAAATTCGGTGAATTTGCATCCGATGAATTTACAGGTAAAAAGAAAATAATCGTTGGTCGGGACTCAAGAGTTTCCGGAATAGCACTTAAAAACGCTGTAATTTCCGGTCTCTTAGGTATTGGAGTTGACGTAATTGATATAGACCTTACCCCCACTCCCACTTTACTATACAATGTAAAAAAATTGAAAGCTTCCGGAGGAATTGTTATTACTGCATCACACAACCCTGCCGAATGGAATGCTTTGAAACTTGTCGGTCCTGCAGGAGAATTTTTAAACGAAGAAGAAGCCGAAAAATTCCTATCAATGGAAAAAGATAAAATTTCCTGGAAACCGTCGAAAAATTATGGAAAATTAGAAACAAACAAAGAAGCAATTAAAGAACACATCAAAGGGGTCCTTTCAATCCCAGGAATAAACCCGAAATTAATAAAAAGTAAAAAATTCAAAGTTGCTTTAGATTGTGTAAACGGAGGAGCTTCATTTGCTTTTCAGGAATTTCTAAATAGCTTAAACGTTGAAATTTATCCGATTTTCTGCGATGGTAGCGGAGAATTTTCAAGAATACCTGAACCAAGAGCAGAAAATCTCAAAGGTTTAGCCAAAAAAGTCAAGGAATCCGGGGCTGATATAGGTTTTGCTACAGATCCTGACGGAGATAGAATTTCTATTGTTTCGGAAGAAGGAATTCCAATAGGTGAAGAATATACTATATCACTCGCAACAAAAGCCGTTTTAAGCAAAAAGAAAGGACCTGTAGTAGTTAATCTATCTACGACCAAAAGTGTCGAAGATATAGCAAAAAGAGCCGGAGTAGAGTTTTACCGTTCTCCTGTCGGTGAAGCAAACGTAGTCGAAGTAATGAAAAAGAAAAAAGCAGTTATCGGCGGAGAAGGCAATGGTGGAGTCATTAATCCTGAATTACAGTATACAAGAGACGGAATGGGAGCCATAGCTCTTATATTACAGTACCTGGCAGAAAAGGAAGATACGTTATCGGACATAGTTAATAGTCTTCCGCGATACAAAATGATAAAAGAAGCAATAAAAATGGAAGACAATAATGAAGGCAAAAAATTACTCGACAAAATAAAAGCTATGCATAAAAATATGGATATGGATTTAACCGATGGAGTAAGATTAACTAAAGATAATAGTTGGGTACACATAAGGATGAGCGGAACCGAACCGATCTTGCGAATCATCGCGGAAGCTCCAACTTTTGAGGGTGCAAAAGAATTAATAGACCTCATAAAAGAACAGGCGGAAAAATAAATGTGCGGAATTGTCGGCTATATAGGAGATAAAGATATCAATTCTGTTTTAATGGCAGGGCTCTGGAGATTAGAATATAGAGGATACGATTCATCAGGAGTAGCCTCCGTAATGGATGGGGATATTGATGTTAGAAAAGTAAAGGGAAGACTGATGAATCTTCAGAAAATACTTTCAGATAAACCTCTTTCAGGAACTATTGGAATAGGACATACCCGTTGGGCAACACATGGAGAGCCCTCGGACCAGAACGCTCACCCTCAAGTAGGTTGCAAAAATCAGGTAGCGGTAGTCCACAACGGAATTATAGAGAACTACTATTCTCTTAAGGAAGAACTCTTAAAAAGAAAACATTTCTTCAAATCCGATACCGATACAGAAGTAATTGCTCACCTTATCGAAGAAAATTATGAAGATGATCTAAAAGAAAGCGTTCTAAAAAGTATATCAAAACTTAAAGGCTCATACGCTATTGCGGTCATTTGCAATGCTGAACCGGATAAAATTGTAGTATACAAATATGGCAGTCCTTTAATCGTTGGTATAGGAAAAAACGAAAATATTATTGCTTCCGATATAACGGCACTTCTTGATCATACAAAAGATATTATTACGATGAACGACGGCGAACTGGGCGTTATTCAAAAAAATAAAGTCGAATTTTTCAACAATGAAAACAAAAAAGTTACAAAAGAGAAGAAAAAAATTAAGTGGAGTGCTGAAAGTCTTGGAAAAGGCGATTTTCCACATTATATGTTAAAAGAAATCCATGAGCAGCCGAATGTAATAAAAAAGAATATCAAACTTAAAATTAAAGGAAACGAATTCAATTTGGGGAAAAACTTCAATTTTTCTCCTAAAGAGCTGGCGAACTTATCTCATATAATAATTCAGGCTTGCGGTACCTCCTGGCATGCGGGATATGTAGGCAAATATCTTTTCGAAGATTTTGCTCGTATTCGCACTGAAATCGACATATCTTCGGAATTCAGATATCGAAATCCAATAAGAGATGGAGCGCCTCTTGTAATGGCAATAACTCAATCCGGAGAGACAGCAGATACTCTTGCCGGACTCCGGGAGGCAAAAGCCAAGTTCTTAAAAATTCTTTCTCTGGTTAATGTACAGGGAAGCACTATTGCGAGAGAATCGGACAGCACTATTTATTTGGACGCCGGACCGGAAATTGGAGTAGCATCAACAAAAGCCTTTACATCTCAACTCTTCCAATTATATCTCCTTTCATTATACCTGGCGAAACTCAAATGGACGCTTAATGATTCCGAAATCAGCAAAAAAATAAAAGAAATAAAAGCACTACCGAAAAAGATGAAAAAAATACTTGAAAAAGAGAAAGAAATAAAGAAAATAGCTAAAAAATTCAAAAACGCGAAAGATTTTATGTTTATAGGAAGAGGAATCAATTATCCGTCTGCTCTTGAAGGTGCTTTAAAACTTAAAGAAATTTCTTATATTCATGCAACCGGTTACCCTGCAGGAGAAATGAAACATGGTCCAATTGCTCTTATCTCCGAAGGAAGCCCTGTTGTTGCAATAGCTACAAAATCTTCGGTTTATGAAAAAATGTTAAGTAATATTGAGGAATTAAAATCGAGGAAAGCAAAGGTTATCGTTATCGGAACAGAGGGCGATAATATAATCAAGAAACTGGGAAACGATGTATTTTATATACCTGAATGCACGGAGAACCTATCCCCTATTCTGGTAAGCATACCATTGCAACTATTTGCTTACCATATAGCAGTTCTAAACGATAGAGATGTTGACCGTCCGAGAAATCTGGCAAAATCCGTTACCGTAGAATGAATATATTAATATTACTCTCTTTTACTTATTTAACCATGCCCTATAATGGGAAGGTGTTCTCTTCCGGTACCGCATTCTCTACAATTAAAGGAGAACCCGAAAATCTTTTTTGGAATCCTGCGGGAATGGGAAAAAATGCTTATATTGCATCATCTTACGATTATTCAAACATGATTTTTGGATCTTTTGGTAAAATATGGGAGCTAAATTCTTTCAATCTGGGTTTAGGAGTACAATTAATGCGCAGTGAAGGAATGATTAGAACAAATACGATGAATGATTCGCTAGGCATATTTAATTATCAATCTGCAACTCCCGTAATGGCGGGAAATTTAGATATAAATAAATACATTATAGGCGCAAAAGTCCTTTTTCCTTATACAACTGTTGATGAATACATGAGTTATGGAATTGGCATAGACATAGGCGGAATTTATACCTTAAACGAATTATTATCTTTTTCTGTTTATATACGGAATTTCGGAAAACAAATTAAAGCTTTTTTAACAGAAAAAGAGAATTTCCCGGTAGATTCAAGGCTTGGGGGACTCCTAAAATCTGATAAAATGATGTTTTCCTTAGAGTACAGCACTCTTCTGGACGTATGTTCTTCTATTTCTTACGATTTCAACAGAATATTTGGACTTACTGTCGGTTACAACAGTAAAATAGGTAAATTTAGCGGTATAGAAACTTCTAATTTAGCAGGTTCTTCCTTTGCTATAAACATAAAACACCGTAGTATAGATGTTTCTATTGGTACAGTATTTACCGGACCAGCGGGTTTAAGTAAAATACTCTCTATTTCTTTTATACCTTAAAACTTTATCTGCCACCCCGATACAGTCATTCTTCCTTACGGGGCAGGCAAAGGCACGAAGACACGAAACCCCTCACCCAATTTTATTGTATTTGTTTAAAACTCATCCCACAATACCTAACTGGAACAACAAATAACATTAATCACAAAAATTATTTTTTTCTTTGTGCCTTGGTGCCTTAGTGGCTAATCTTTTTAAAAAGTAATTAAAACCTATAAAAAAAGCAAAAAATCGCTCTAAAAGACCTTGACAAAAAAAGAAAAAATTATATTATATACCAGATCATTGATAA
>CAZRYJ010000143.1:0-4865 GCA_964604245.1 uncultured bacterium
CTAAGAGGAAATTCATCTTTTTTGTCAAGCTTTGCATGTTGAAGGCTAAAATATTCCATACCAAAGAGATGTTCTTCACTTAGCCCTTCATATTTCCCAAACGAAGAAATCTTTGTCTTAGCAGACAAAGTCTGGAAAGTGATATCTCTTATTATATCAGCCTCTACTACATCCTTACCAGCGCATATTACTCCTAATCCAGGCATTAGAATCACTCGTGGCATCGAATCAAAACGATCGAGTTTTTGTTTCATTTTTTTAGAATAACGCCCGAAATACTCATCATATTTTTCTATGTACTTTACAACTGAAGTTCTAACTTGTTCTCTTAATCTTTCTTCATCATCATATTTTACCTTGTCAATCCATAGTGGATAAGCTTTGGTTCTTATAAGATGATCAGTAGTCAAGGGAGGTGTCAATACGATTTCCATACCTTTATATGAATCAACAAGTGATAGAATTTCTTTTTTTATTAGAGGTCTAAGTATAAAACGCGAATACGGCCAGTCAGCGTTTCCCGTCGGGACTGCAAGAAGACCCTTAAGGATTGGAACAACCTTTAGATATCTTCTCCTGGCTTTTGATAAAGGCGTAGTGGTTTTAACTTTTAGAGGTTTTCCACCTTTCTTTGAGAGATAATTCTCTGCTTTTGTTACAAGTTTAATTGTCCTCTGGTATGATTCCCGTGCGCTCTCCCCCCAGGTAAGCAGTCCATGATTCATTAAAACCATGCCCTCACAATCTGCATGGTCACGAAATGCCCGAGCAGCAGCTTTTGCCAGCTCGAATCCCGGCTTTTTGTATTTCAGTATTATTACATCGATACCCAATGCATCCCGGATGATTTTTTCTCCATTAATCTGATTACTTAGAGCGAGTATTGCATCTGCGTGAGTGTGATCAATGTATTTTGCGGGTATAAAGGCATGCATCAAAGTTTCAATCGACGGGGTTTTATCGGTTGCATTGAAACGATGCGTTAGTAGTTCATTAACCATATTTTCATCGGAAAGCTTTTTTATATTTCGTAGTTGTCTTACATACGCAAGATCAATTCCTGTGTGTCCCTCTGGTTCAATATTTGAAAGGTCCTGACCAGATGCTTTAACGTAAATAACAGGATTTTTTTTACCAAGAACATTCATGAATATTCCTTTAACCGATGTATTTCCACCGCCATAAAGCACAAGTTCCTTTTCCTCCCCAATAAGTCTGCTCGTGTAGGTTCGGAGAGCCAGATCTTCTCCCCATTTTTTACCGTATTCAGCGATGAACTTGGACGCCTCTTTCCCGGACCATCTATTTTTCATTCAATTCCCTTATCGATTTTAGGCACGTTCCTTTTTAGAACAGTCTCCAATTTTAAGATTTTATTTCCTTTAACATGAATTGGATGTTTTCCACTGGATCCTTTCCATCAAATATTGCACTTCCGCTTACCAAAATATCAGCCCCAGCTCTAGCGAACTCAGAAATATTATTCTTTTTGATACCACCGTCAATACATAATAGGATTTCCTTACCTGAGGTAGAAATAATATCCTTTACTTTCATAAATTTATCCGCATAAGAATCAAAGAAGGGAAATTTTTTCAACTTAATATTTACAGCAAGGACTACAATCATCTCAATATCGTCGAGTAAAGGTTTAAGATTGTCAATTGGTGTATCAGGATTGATGGCGACACCTCTTAATAATCCTCTTTCGGGATCGTTTTTGTTTTCCGTTTTTCCAAGTTTTTTGAGAACTAAGTGAGCATCCTTAGAGGATTCTATGTGAATTGTAATCATGTCAGCACCAGCATCTACATATTCCCAGACTTTTTCTTCTGGTTCTTGAATCATCAAATGGACATCCTTTAGTAAATGAGTTTTTACGGCTTTTATAAATGGTGGTCCTACCGTCATCCTTGACACAAAATATCCATCCATAACATCAAAATGCATTACTTTTATATCCGTTCCTTCGAGTAATTCAACTTCCCTGCCAATGTTCAAAAGGTCGGCCGATGTTATACCCACACTGAGAGTAGGCGAACATTCGCGAAGGAGATTAAAAGCTTTATTAGCAACCATTAGACCATCTCTATTTTTTTTCTTTCTTTAAAGTCTGATATACTTCATATGCTTCTTTAGGAGACATATTTTCATGAACAACCTTTCGTACTGCCTGAATCATTGCACTGGGAGCTTCGGCTTGAAATATATTACGCCCCATATCAACACCACTGGCTCCCTGCCGGATTGCATTATATGCCATCTCCAGAGCATCAGTTTCCGGAACCTTTTTTCCGCCAGCTATAACTATAGGGACAGGACAGGCTGCCGTTACAGTCTCAAAGCCATCCGGAACATAATATGTCTTGACATAAGACGCTCCCAGCTCGGCGCAGATTCTCGTTGCCAGACGCATATATTTAGCGTCCCGTTTTATCTCTTTGCCTACTGCAGTAACACCAAGAACGGGAATGCCATATCTGTTACCCATATCCACAAGTCGTGTTAGATTGTGTATCGATTTGGTTTCAAACTCACCTCCAATGAAAACCTGAACCGCAAGTGCAGCAACATTCAGACGTATGGCATCTTCGATATCAACGGCAATCTCCTCATTCGAGAGTTCCTTGAGTATGCTTGGACCACCACTGGCTCTAAGAACGATTCCTTTTGTGAAGGTTGGGGGGATAGTTGAGCGTAATATTCCTCGTGTACACATCAAGGTATCAGCATAAGGAAGCAGTGGTACAATGCTTACATCAATTCTCTCCAAACCTGTGGTCGGACCGAGAAAATATCCATGATCGACGGCAAGCATTACGGTGCGATTGGTATTGGGATTAAAAATATTGGACAACCTGTTTTTCATCCCCCAAGCATGCGAGTTTGAGCCGCGAAGTGCAAAAGGCTCATTTTTCATGGGGATATCAGGGTAATAATTGTGAGTCCCTTGAGTTCCATCTTTGTCTGCCATGGCTTGTCCTCCTTTTATTTTATAGCCTTTTTCTTATATTTGGCATTATAAATAGAGTTCCTCTCTCTGTCAAGGTGAAGAAAATTTAAAGATTCGTCGAATCAGTTGATTGGGTAATTGGTAAATTTGTTAATTAGTAAAAACTATAGGAACTACACGTTCTACATGTGAATATTTGGGGCTGGGGTAGGATTTTAAACAAACATAAATACTTTTCTGTTGTGTTTCTTTGTGTTCTCTGTGCCTCCGTGTGATAATATTTTGGCTGGGACGGGCGGTCCTTTAAACAACAAAAAAATCTGTGTCCTCTGTGGTTTATTCTTTTAGCGTGAAGGTGGTGTGTTACAAATTCGCAAAATCCCCCATTCCAAGACTAAACTTCACATACCATTGATGAAGAGGCATCACAGGGGCATTTTGTATTTCTATCCCTTCTGTTCCCTCTAAAACCATCTCCGGAGTACGTAAGCCGTGTACATAACCGGCAGAAACACCAACACTCAAATAATCTGAAATAGCTAACATAACACCGGTACTTGCTGAGAGGACATAAGACGAACCCTTATAACTAACACTTCCTTCAGGACTTGAAAGAGACCCCGGAAAATCAATTGTTTCAGATTCTTTAACCGACTTAAGGTTTACCGAAGAAAATCCTCCTCCTCCGCTCAAGTAAAAGATAAAACGCGAAAAATCAACCGCATAACCAAGTTCCACTAACTTAGTATCGAAAGAAAGACCGAGAGAAATTGAATCCAGATCTGCTATTTCATTTCCCTTTAACATCTTTATACCCAATGCCAGATTGTTTTCGACAACAAATAAAGACCAACTCCATCCCCACTCTTCTTCCTTAAATGCGTGAGAAAGCTCTATTCTTTCATTTAACTTATCCATTTCTAAATGAACGGTATAATCCTTATCAACAGAAATATATCCAGTAGACAATCCCAATAATAAAAACAACATCTAAAACTTCCTTCCTAATTTAAACATAATATTAAAAGTCCATTCATTATCATCGTATCCCCCGAATCCCTCATACCAATCTTTGTCCTCGGAAAAAACAAAATCGGAAAAACCTTCTACCGCAAGAACAAAACCAGCTATTCCCCCTTTTAGACCCGCTCCTCCCCCGAGAAAAAGACTTAAGCCCTCAAAATTATTCCCATTGAGACTTAAAGCAACATCTCCGTTGCCGTTTACGAATTTCCACTGGCTCAATCCCAATCGCCCTGATAAATAAGGCGAAAAGCCGGTTGTAAGCGGAGCCCAGTTAACAGAAAGATTACCCCGAAAAGATTGAAAATTCTCCCCCACTATTCCTGATAATGGTTGTCTTAATGAATCGAGTATTACGGAATTGCTTGAAGTTTCAGCTTTTCCCCCACTGAAAGATAAGCTATAACTCAAATTAGGCGTCACAGCAATATCACAAAAAAGACCAAAAGAAGGCCCAAATGAAAAAGAGTCTATATCTGCACCTTTTAACTGAGACATCCCTCCTTCGAATCCTAATGTCAATGAAAACAA
This sequence comes from uncultured bacterium, assembly GCA_964604245.1. GTDB lineage: Bacteria > Hydrothermota > UBA3072 > UBA3072 > UBA3072 > JAFGHJ01. The sequence goes on from CAZRYJ010000143.1 coordinate 4,508, forward strand.
AATATAAATTATCATGAACAACCTCCGCACCTTTCTTCGATTTCTTTTACCATCAACAAAAAACCTTCTTTAATCCATGCATCTTTTTTTTCTTCTATTTTCTTACGAAAGCTTTCGAATTTTTTCTCATCCAGACAAAATTTATAATGCGCAAAATATCCCGGCCATATATGTGTATCAAGTTTAGGATCAGTTCCCGCTAATTTCCCTATAACTTTGGGTGTCATAAAATATTCATCGACTTTCTCTTCCTCTAATACATTTTGAAACTGATCCTGTAAACCCATAAATATAACAATTTCGATCTGTTTCATTTTGACAATCTCCTTTTTAACTTTGATTCAAAAATCATATATAA
>CAZRYJ010000144.1:0-4850 GCA_964604245.1 uncultured bacterium
ACAAAAATTTCCTTCTCTTGACCTGAGGTTAAAATCTTCTTATAATGTATATATAAAGTAAAGCGCTAATGCATAATATTAACCACAAAGGACACAAAACCCACACCACACCCCAAATAGTAACCACAAGATTACACAGATTAACACAAGATTTTTTTGTTGTTTAAAACCCAACACACACCAAAACTAAGAGGAACAACAAATAGCACAAATTACACAAATAAAAGAATTAATTTAACCACAGAGAACACCCTGGTACAGTCGTTCCTCCCTACAGGGCAGGCAGGGATTTTTAGGATTGTAATTGCCTCCAATTAGCTTAGATTAGTCTTGACTTTAATTTAAATGCTACTATAATTTATTATATATTCTTGTTAGGAGGAATAATGAAAACTGTGACAGAAAAATTTTTAATAGATGAAAAAGGAAAAAAAGTAGGCGTATTACTTAGTTTTTCCGAATACAAGAAACTCCTTAAAGAGTTAGAGGAGCTTGAATCTCTTTATGCCTATGATAGAGCAAAAGCTTCAAAAGATGCAGTAATACCTTTCGAACAAGCAATAAAGGAAATCGAAAAAGGCAGGGGATGAGTTATTCCCTCCTAATTCTCCGTAGAGCTCAAAAAGAGCTTTCCAATTTACCAAAAGACATTTATAAAAAAGTTAAACAAATTATCTTGAAATTGAGTGAAGATTCAAGGCCGTATGGGTGTAAGAAGCTTAAAAGTAGGGAAGGATGGCGGATAAGAGTAGGAGATTATCGTATTATTTACGAAATAAATGATAAAGATAAAACAATAACTATCCTACATATAGGACATCGAAAAGATGTTTACAATTAATCTTATTCTTCGTATAAATCCTATCGCGGCAAAGCCGCTAAAATTCAAAAATCAAATATCAAAATGGAAAATGGATTTAAAAAAGAAAAAACAAAATTTACCACAGAGATCACAGAGAATTTAATTGTAGTTAAAAAAGAAAAAAACACTGAGAACACAGAGGAAAAAAGAAAACAAAAAAGGAATAGCCGCGGATGAACACCCTGAACGGTCATTCCCTGTTAAATATAGCTTCGCATTTCACAGGGTAAACCTCCCTACCCCGATACAGTCATTCTTCCCTACGGGGCAGGCAGGGCAGGCGGATTAGAAAAAAGTTTTGTTGTTTGAGAAATTTAAAATTTACAACTTGCAATTTGCTATATAAAATTGAAACACGGAGGTTATGTGTTTAAAAAATCTTTTTTATTAGTTTTATCTTTTTGTTTTTACTCGGAATGGCGACAAAGGCGGAGGTGAAGAATGTGAAGGAGGAAGCGGAGGCGGATTCTGATCTCACGGGGGAATGGACTCAGGATGAGATTAATTGTTTTCAGAATAAGGAGTATGCGGATAGCCGTTTCCGACTAATGACTCGCGATGCTATGCGTTGAGCCCTTGACTTTTTTAAATATGTGTGTATTTTATTTCTGAATAGTGTTAATAATAACATTATATAGAAATGAAATGAGATATATAGAATTTAAAGAAAGATTTAAGGATTTTACCGTTTTTTCCCTTAACGATATAAGGAATGTCGAGGGGGATTTTCGAAGAAGGAGCCTGAATGAATGGCAGGATAAGGGTTACATCAAGAAGGTTGTCGATAAGTATTATATTTTCTCGGATTTGGAGCTTAACGAGAATGTTCTTTTTGAAATAGCAAACCGCATTTATAGTCCTTCCTATGTCTCTCAGGAAATGGCGCTTTCTTATTATCATTTAATTCCGGAAGGTGTGTATACGTTAACTTCGGTTACAACAAGAAAGACCAATTCGTTCGATACTAAAATCGGGAATTTTAATTACAGGACGGTTAAGCCTGAGCTTTTTTTCGGCTATTCAATCGAAAATTATGACGATAAGCATTATAAAATAGCAAGTGTAGAAAAGAGCATTCTGGATTATTTGTATTTGAATCCCGGGTATAAGACAAAGGCAGCTTTTGAATCTTTGAGAATAAATTACGATGAATTCCGGAACAGTGTGGACCCGGAAAAGATATATAGCTACATTTCTATATTTCGTCAAAAAACATTAAAAAGAAGAGTGGATTCCTTTATGGAGTACATGAAAAATGCTTGATTTAAAACAGATAGAAAAATTTTATACCGATAATGTAAGAGTGTTTAAAAAGAGTATTCTCCGTGAATATCTTCAATATAAGATTCTGGAAATAATATTCGACTCTAACGAAGGAAGTAAGATTTCGTTTATGGGAGGAACGGCTATTCGTGTAATGCATTCGAGCGGAAGATTCTCCGAAGATCTGGATTTTGATAACCGCGGGATTAGCAAAGAGAATTTCCTGAAGCTTGCCGAAAAGATAAAAAAAAGACTTGAATTAGAAGGTTATAAGATCGAGTTAAAAAATAGTATGGACGGCGTGTTTAGGTCTTATATAAAGATAAAGGAAATTCTTTATAAATACGGTCTCTCTCAGCATGCAGCTGAGAAATTGACAATACAGTTAGATATGGAGCCGCAGGATTTCGAGTACAATCCGGACAAAAAAATCATAAATAAGTTTGATATATTTATGAGAGGCAATATAGTTCCACCGGATATTCTTCTTGCTCAGAAGATAACAGCAATTTTTACGCGTCCCAGAGTTATGGGAAGAGATTTTTACGATACGGTTTTTCTTCTTGGACAGACAAAACCGAATATTAAGTATTTGAAAGATAAACTTGGAATCAATGATTATGGAGAGTTAAAAAAGAAACTCATTCAAAAATCAAAAAATCTGGATTTTAAAAGCCTGGCTGAAGATTTGGTTCCGTTTTTAATAAACCCGGGGGACAAGAAAAGAGTTTTATTATTCAAGGAGTACATTGAAGAATATTCCTTCGAGCAGTAAGCTTAGGGCTGGGTTACTTTCATCTATTTTTTGTTTTGACTAATTTCCCAATTACCCAATCAACTAATTCACTGGTGCGAAGCACCCACCGCCCCTTGACTTATGAGAATGATTTTTTAAATTTCATACTATGAGTATAAGGACTAGGTATTATGCGTAAATTATTATTAATCGTTTTATCAATTTGTTTCTTACTCGGAATGGCGACAAGGAAGGAAAAAGAAAATTTGGAGAAGACGGTTGAGGCGGAAACTACATCAACTGAATCGGAAAAGGGAGCAGCTAATGATGGGAATCAGGGTGTAATTCCTTTGGAGAAATGGCAGAGAGATAAGAAAGTAGATGATAAGGTATATAAGATTGCGAATGAATTGGAAAAAATATGTAAAAAGGCAAAAGGGGATTATGAGGCAATTGGATGGAATATGTCCGCGGCAAGATTGGTAGGGGAGTTAAAAGATTTAGGTAAAGATGCGTTACCGGCTATTTATGATGTGGCTAAGGATACAAGTAGAAACGAATTGTTGAGAATTTTGATGACTGAGAGGTTAGCTTTTTCGTATGAGCCTGCTGTAACTAAACCTTTAATAAATTTTCTAATGGATAAAAGTGAAAGTGAGAGAATGAGAGTTAACGTCGCGGAATTGTTAGGGCGAATTTTGAAAGATACAATTACTACACCCGTTTTGATTGAAACTATAGAAGATAAGAGTAATCCAGAGAAGGTGCAGTGGGCGGCTGCTCGGGCTTGTGGCCCATTGAGGGATAAACGTTGTGTTGAGCCTTTGCTTAATATTTTAAAATTAGATAATACTGCAGAAATGAGATTTGCTGTTGCAACAGCACTCGCATCAATAGGTCATTTAGAAGCGTATACTGATGAACTGATTGGAATATTTAGAAGCGAAAAATCATCTCAAGCGAGATTGGGTTTAATTAGGGCGCTTGGAACCACAAGGAATGAGAAATCAATTAAACCTTTATTAGAGAATATTCAATCTGAGAAAGGAAATAATTTTACAGCAATCGCTGCCATTCAAAATATTGGAGGCCCTAAAGCGAAGGAGGCACTAATTTCCCTGTTGAACCACGAAGATGAAGGAATTCGTTTCGATGCATCGAAGGCTTTATTGAAAATGGACGATAGAAGTGTTGTACCAGAGGTTGAAAAGGTTCTTCCCACTCTTGAAGATTACCATAGAAATATGTTATCGGATTCTTTAAGAAAAATTAAATAGAAGGAAAAAATGAGGTCTAAAATAATATTTTCTATTTTTATTGTTTTGGCGAGTGTTGCCTTAGCAGCTCAATATAATCCTCAGGAAAGTTCACCGGGTTCGGAGATGGGCGATGCGGTATTCAGACCTTTATCGATCTACGACCCAGGTTGGCAGAGTTGGTATGCGATTGGGCATACCGCGCTTTATAGGAGTAGTAATTCTTTTGGTGATTGGGACCCCTTGAACGATATAACCGACTCCGATCTGGAACATTCGGTAATTCAAGCAACAGGTGAAGGAACAGAAGTTAATTGGCAAACATTTGAGTTTTTTCTTAATGGATTTCAAGCGTTAGGAGGTGGATATACCCATTCAAATAAACCTACAACTGGGACAAGAAAGAATATAATAAGTATTGCAAAGGAACAATATGGTGCTGCATATCCCAGGCTTTTTGATGAATGGCATTATCCAAAGATAATGACGCCGGGTTACTTTGACTCAACAGGTCATTGGGTTGATGGTTGTTTCCGTTGTGATGCCTTGGTTGAGTATTGTTACGAACAGGAAGGGATGAGTTTTTTTACAGAAGATGAGAAATATCATTGTTGGTTTAGAAATTCCGAAGGGAGTTGGATAGGATTTCCTATCTTTTATCCTGTAGCCTTAAAGAATAGAATGGCTCCTGAAGCTCCAAATCCTCCTGAGTTAGAAGTAACTTCTCCCGAGG
>CAZRYJ010000145.1:0-4716 GCA_964604245.1 uncultured bacterium
TAAACCGTCTATTTTTTTTATTTCAACTTCCATAATTGTATAAATTATACGGTTATTAAGGTTATATGTCAACTATTGACTTTTTTAAAGCAAACCATATAATGATAAGGATTTTACCGGTATTAAATCTATCTTTTATATCTTTATTTTCTTAGATTTTCGATTAGGCGAACGGCTTCCGTTGGAATATAAACTTTTTCGGTTACAGGAGCATAAACAACGATTCCGTTCAACTCGTAAGTTTTACCATTGGCAATCAACAAATTTTTACTTACGGGAAGTTCAATATTATTGATTTTTAAGACCGGATTCGCCGAATCGGCTTCATCAAGATAATAATCTGGAAATATTTCGCTGACTTCAACAAAAAGTTGTTCATTTAAGTCGTTAAGGTTGATACCGAAAGCATCGGCGACGATTTCAGCTAATTCCGTATTGTCAAAAAGCCCTACAGGTCGATTAGGACCGTAAGCCCAGAGCGGTACATCTTCACCGGTATGCCCATGTGTGGTCCAGCCTAACACAGTATGATTCTTGCTGATTATTTCCGAAATGGAGTAATTTAATGAAGTGCCGTTATCAATAAGTTTTTTGATTTCCGTATAGTCATCTTTCGTAATATCTATTCCCCACCATTTGCTTATTTCTTTGGAAAGATTAGCATAAGAGTGATCAGTTCCTATTTGATATTCTAAAGCCCCTGCTGTAATTCTCATTTTCTCCAAAGGAGTAATTAAATCTTCAACTTTGGTTTCGGAAAATGACATAACAGTGGTCCCACTGCCTATACTAAGACCTCCGGTGTTATGATCCGGGAAAGCTATCACCAGAGTTCTTTTATCCTTTTTGGCAAAGTCAACTGCCACTTTAACTGCTTCATCAAAAGCCAGGAAGTCGGTTGTCATGTATATAGGGTCATTGGCATGTCCTGCCCAATCAATCTGGCTGCCTTCTACCATCAGGAAGAACCCATCTTTATCTTGAGAGAGCAGTTCAATGGCTTTAGCAGTCATCTCAGCCAGTGAGGGCTGTTCGGGTGTGAATTCCAGACGATCTATATCGGCTTTCATATGGTCTGGTGCAAAAAGCCCCCATACCTTTCCGGAGATAATATCTGACATTTCTTCTCTGGTTTCCACAAATTGATACCCTTTATCCAGGAGGACCTTTAGCAAGTTTTCGCCGTCGGTTCTATTTCCTCCCTCTGATTCCGGTAATAGATGCTGTTTGCCGCCGCCAAAAGCGACATCAATGTTTTCGTAAACCATTTGTTCTGTAATTTCATTATAGTTATTTCTATCGTGAACATGGCAGGCAAAACCTGCGGGGGTGGCATGACTGATTTTACTGGTTGCTACCAGTCCCGTCGCTTTATCCTTTAATTTTGCTCCTTCCAGTATAGTGGCTAAAGGCTTATATTGCATTTCCGAACCCGGGTGTTTAAATGTGGTTAAAACGTCTTCGGTTATCGGTCCGACACTTAAAAAACCACCTGTTGTTTTATAGCCGGTTGCAAAGGCGCTAACAGCCGCGCCCGAACCGGTAATAACGGAATTAGCCATATATGTTTTAACCGCTCCCACTAACATATCATCAAGAACAATATCTTCTCCTTTTTTCCATCTTGCCAGAGTTTGTATACTATTGGAACAACCGTCGGGTACCATTACTATGACATTTCTGATAGTGGGATTGTTTGAGAGTTTGAGTAATGGGCATTTTTGCCATGGTTTATTTATAGCGACAAAAACAATAACGAGTATTAGAATTATGAGCAAGCTTATTTGGCCCAGTCTCTTGAAAGATTTGTTCATTTTTTCCTCCTTAATTTAGAAAAATTATCAAAACATTTCTTTTATTGTTGTACATCAATAGGTTAATAAAAAATATCAAGAATAAAAGAGATATTTTTAATCTTATATAGAGTATATCAAAAAAACCGAAAAAGCAAGGGAAACAACAATTTCTGTGTATATTCAATTTCGTTTTAATAATCATAAAAAAGTCCTATAAAAAAAACACCTTGACAAAATGCCCTAAAATCATTAGAATATATGAGCAATGAAAAAATGGACGTTACTCTTTATTGCTAATAAAGGGAAAGTAAGGGGAATACCTTTAAGTGAGAGGGCTGTATTTTACGCAATTTTACTGTTAAGTACATTTCTTGGAGCCTTCACATATGTTACAATTGAAGGGACCAGGAAGAAAACCCTATTAGACGAATACAACAGATTAGAGCTAAAAAAACAAGAATATTTCCAAAAACTCGTTAAAATCAGAGAAGATGTTTCGGTTCTTAGCAAAAATCTGTTTTATGTAGGCGAAAACAATGAAGTGTTATCGCTTACCGGCAAATTAGAGCCTGTAAATAAGTCAGTTAAGCGAATGGGTGTTGGAGGTTTTCCCGAAGGTGAAGAGTTTTATTCTTTAGATTTGGACTCCAGTGTAAAAGGGTTGGAAAAACAGATTAATAGGATTTATAATCTTGTTGAACTTGAGAAGATATCTCTCCAGAATGCGGGAGGAAAATTAGGGGAATTAAAGGACAGGCTTTCACATGTTCCGTCAATATGGCCAACTTATGGACGTGTTACAAGTGATTTTGGTTGGCGTAGACACCCGATTACAGGGAAGCGAGAATTTCATAAAGGGTACGATATAGCCAACAGACCTTATACTTCCATTATAGCTACTGCTGACGGTACTGTGTCTTCTATTAGGCAGGGGGGTGGGTATGGAAAAACAATAGATATTGATCATGGTTATGGTTTTTCAACCAGATATGCTCATCTTGCCCAGATTTATGTCAAGAAATGGCAGAAGGTTAAGAGGGGAGAAAAAATCGCGGCTATGGGTTCTACAGGTTTTGTAACCGGGACACATTTGCACTATGAGGTTAGGGTTTTGGGGCGTGCTGTAGATCCAATAAATTATTTCGATACGTATCAGTATACTTACTAGTCTTTTTAAGTGATCAAAACTTACTCTTTAACTTTAAAAAGGGACGAAAACATCGTTATTCAAGATTTTAATTTTTCCTGGAGTAGGGGTGAAAACATTGTACTTGTCGGTCCGAACGGAGCCGGTAAAAGCACTTTAGCGCTCGGTCTTTCGGGTATAATACCATCTGCGCCCGGTAGTATAGTTATAGATTCAAAAGATATTAAGGATTATAATTTGAAATCTCTGAGAAAAAAGATAGGTATTGTTTTTCAGGATCCCGAAACTCAATTCGTTACCACAGATGTTTGGAGAGAAATTGGTTTTGGTCTGAGTAATATCAGAGAAGAAAGTTCAAGAATAAAAGAAAGAGTAGATGCTGTGATCGAAGATTTTAATTTGAAGGATATTTTGGATAGAGATCCTTCTTCTCTTTCGGCTGGTGAAAAACAGATGGTTGCTATAGCCGGCATTTATGCCATGCAGCCTGAATATTTAATATTTGATGAGGTAACTTCTTATCTGGATAGAAAGTCAAGAGAGAGAATATATGAGTTATGGGAGAGTACAGCCTCTTCGCTTTTGATAATTACCCAAAACTTTCAGGAGATAAATTTTGGAGATAAGGTAATTCTTTTGGAAGATGGTAAGATAGATTTTGAGGCTAAAACCGAAGATATTGAAAAGAGCGCCCATTTTTCATATGATTCCGACTTTTTTAATCTTTTAAGAAAGAATAAACAAGCGATTCCTCAATATGATCGGATTCTGGAGTTACTCAAATGATTATATTGAAAAATGTTTCGTTTAGATATGAAGAAATGCAAGTTGTTAAGAATTGTTCTATGTCTTTTTCTCCGGACGAAGTTCATCTCCTTGTTGGGCCAAATGGAGCTGGAAAAACTACGCTTGCAATGATATTAAAGGGTCTTATTAAACCGAGTCATGGAAGAGTCCTTTCTCCCAGAGGCGGGATTAGTGGGTGGCGAAAGAAAATGGGTGTGCTCTTTCAATTTCCCGAAGATCTTTTTTTTAATGACACCGTATATGAAGAAATTGTTTATGGTGCTAAAAGATTTGAAGTGGAAGATATTGATAGAAAACTTAATAATATTATTGATTTTTTGGGGTTGGATCCAGGAATTCTTAACTCTTCGCCATTTGATCTTTCATACGGCGAAAGGAGAATAGTGGCTTTTGCTTCAATTCTTATTTGGGAGCCATCTTATTTGATACTTGACGAACCCTTTTCCGGACTTGACTGGCAATTCAAGGATAGGCTTGCAGAAGTTATTGAAGGTTTAAGAGGTAAAGTTGGATTGGTAATAATTTCGCAGGAACTTGATAATGTTATTTCTTTTGTAGATACAGTTAGTTTAGTTGTGGAAGGGGAATTGGTTTTTTCTTCTCCAATAGGAGAGGTTAATTGGGATGAGGTATACAACGTGGGGTGTGATATTCCTTGTGCCGTAAGACTGGGCAATAAACTAAGAAATAATGGAATAGAGTTAGTATCCGATGCGCCTCCCTACACTGTAGAGGGACTTGTTGAAGCGTTGAAGGGTAGTGATCCTTCGGATCAATTAACCGAGTCGTGAGTCATGCGTCGTGTGCCTTGAGTCAAAACAAAAAAAACAAAATAGAAAATCCTGTGAATCTTGTTAATCCTGTCTAAATTTTTTGGGGTGGAGTTGGGTTTTTAAAAAAAATCTGAGTAAATCTGCGTTCATCTGTGTCCAATATTTTAGTTAGGAAGTTAGGAGGTTGGGAAGT
>CAZRYJ010000146.1:0-4715 GCA_964604245.1 uncultured bacterium
AAGATGTATATCAGTGGGTATTATTAACAAAAGACGCCCATGGTGTTTATAGTAAGTCCGGATTTAAGCCGTTAAGAAAACCTGATGATTGGATGGAAATCAGAAATGAAAGACCAAAACGTTAGAAACAATCTAATTTTAAATGCAGTAATTACAAGCAATAGAGGGGTCAGGTCTTCTTTGAATTGAAGTTTTTCTCGTTGCTCTTCTTTTTTTATGGCTTTGTTAACGGTTGTGTAACGAAATTTGCGGTGGTTTATCTACTGAGCTTGACAGCTGTGCCATAAACTAAAAGTTCAGCAGCACTGCCCACAACACTCGTAGTCATATAACGAACATTAATTATTGCATCAGCTTGCATCTCGGAAGCCTGTGCGATCATCCTATTAGCAGCAGCTGCCCGAGCTTTTCCCATCATCTCTGTATATTCAATCAATTCTCCACCAAGGACCAACCTGACTAAGGCGGATAGATCTTTACCAAGCCAGATAGCAAATACTGTATGCCCCTGGACGAGACCAAGAATCTCACGTATTTCTCTGCCGGGTATTTCCGCGGAATTCAATAGTAAAACTTTGCTCTCAAGCTCAGCAGATGGAAGCTCAGCTTGCTTCCTGTTTGTTCTTTGTTCGAAAGCTACTGTTAGCATGACCACAAAGATTCCCCCTAAGAGGCAGAATACAGCTACCTGAAGCCATAAAGGCAAAACCGGATCCTCAGCATAGATAACGTACCACGGCATCCCGATAAATACTACAGTGAAGAGGCCGAGTACGAAGACCAATGAGCCTATTTGTCGAATTGCTTTCATTATTCCTCCTTTTTTGTTATAGTATACCCAAAATGTGGGTGGGATGTCAAGGGGAAAAAGCGTCCAGCGTCACGAGTCGTGAGTCATGCGTCTTGAGTCAAAAAAACAAAAAATTACAACAACTACATGTTCTACATGTGAGTATTTTGAGGGAGGGATTTAGCGGAAAGACGAAAACAGTAAGCAGGTATCCGATTATCTTAATGTCTTGTCTTGAAAGAATTAGTGTATTTTTCTTATTCTATCAATATAAACTTCTTTGTTTGTACGTGCTCTTCATCGGCAGTCATTCTGCACAAATAAACACCACTCCCGCACCCTTCCGCGTTCCAGGTAATCTGATACTCGCCTGCTGACTGATACTCATTGACCAATGATTTTATTTCCTGTCCTGCAAGGTTATAGACAGATAATTGTATCTCGCCGCTTATTGGCAATTTATAATTGATCATTGTGATATTGTTGAATGGATTTGGGTAGTTTTGCTCCAGTTTAAAAATGAGCGGCGGATTTTTATCTATAGGTTGTACTGAGCCATGGTTACCAAATAAGCTGACTCGCATAAAAAAAGCATCTCCTACCCCTCCCAGATGATTTGGGAATAAAGCATCACTGCTTGTATATATATCTGTAGAAGACGACCAACTGCAGACATAAACGGCAGAATCATTTAAATATTTGAGTCCTAAATGCGCGCCTTCATTACCACTGCCTCCAAAGTAGGAAGTATAAAAATTTTCCTTGTTATTAATATTTAATTTTGAAATAAAGATATCACCATAATCATTCGGCCCTGTTCCAGCATAATTTTTATTAAAGGCATTATCCGTAACAGGTAAATCGGTGGATAAGGTGTTACTTGCTAGCAATAATGTTTCATCATTTATTAATTGAATTTTCGGATTTAAACTCATGCCATAATCTATTGAACTTCCACCAAAGTAGGAGAAATATTCAAGTATATTACCTGAAGCATTTACTTTACCTATAACTAAATCTTGAGCGCCTATATTATTTTGAAAAAAAGCATTCCCAGAGCAAGGTAATCCGGAGGAGGAAGAACCTCCGACAAAATAAAGTTCTTTTTCATCGTTTACCGCTAAAGAGCTGATTCCATCTTCATTGTTGCCCCCCAAATAAGATGAATAGACAATATCATCACCATTACTATTCAATTTTGTAATGTAACCATCTCTATTCCCACTATAATCTATTTGAAAAGCATTTTGTAGCGGAAAATCCGAGGATTCTGTTTCTCCGCAAAGATAAACATTATCTTCATTGTCAACAACAATACCATCCCCCCATTCATCTTCAGAACCTCCCAGGTAGGTCGAAAAAACTAGAGTGTCATATTTCATATTAAATTTTACAGCAAAAGCATCTCCCCCAAAACCATTCGTATCGCCATCACCCCCATTATAAATATCAGAATAAGCTGATTTTACTGGAAAATCCAGGGAAGTGGTAAAGCCGGTTAAATAAAAATTCAGGGAATCATCTAAAAAAGATGCGCGTGGTTGTTCTTTTTTACTGCCCCCAAAATAGGTTGAATAGATTAATTCCCCCTGTGCACTCATATTCACGAAAAATAAATCAAAATCGCCATGATATATGGAATCATAAGCATTCTCTGTATAAGGAAAATCTGATGACATGGTAAAACCAACAGCATATATGTTCCCTTCATTATCCAGATTCATGTTCATAATAGCATCATAATCTGTCCCTCCAAGATAAGTACAAAATATAATCGTTTGCATATCAGGAGACAATTTTACAACAAAGGCATCGGCACTTCCGCGATTGTAAGATTGATAGGCCGATTCAACCGGTAAGTCAGAGGAAAAAGTGTGTCCGGCGATGTATACATTACCCGAACTATCAGTCAATATGGATGCACTCCATTCATTATTATTTCCCCCGAAATAACTGGCATAGATATTTGTATCCACTGTTGCCTGTGCATAAACAATATTACTTTTCCCCATACAAAGAATGCATAGTATAGAAGTGATTAAAAATATTTTCTGTTTCATTGTAAATCTCCAGATTTAATTATTGTTTTTTTATCTTTCACATTAAAATCATTTTCTTTTGAAAAGTATGTTCATTTGCTGTCAATTGACAAATATAAATTCCTCCGGGTAACCCTTCTGCGTTCCAGGTAATCTGATACTCGCCTGCTGACTGATACTCATTGACCAATGATTTTATTTCCTGTCCTGCCAGGTTATATACGGATAATTTCACATCGCTGTCCATCGGTATTTGATAACCTATTGTTGTGATATTGTTGAAGGGATTTGGGTGGTTTTGATTTAGTTGAAGTTTGTCGGGGACATTATATTCCGGTTCTTCAATTGCGGCAACTGATCGTAAAGTGAATCTCATCAAAATTTCATCACGATCACCTTTTAAATTTTCCATATATGTATTTTCAGTATTTGGAAAATCAATAGAATTAGAAGATCCGCAAAAATATACTATAGAATCGTTTACAAAAAACAGTTCGGATGCCCATTCTATATTTGAACCTCCAAAATAGGAGGAGTAAAGTATTTCCTTATTATTAATATCTAATACAGAGAAGAAAAAGTCTGAATTTGTAACTGTTGAGTCATAAGCATTATCTGAAACCGGGAAATCAGTTGATTCAGTACTGCCGGTAATAATAATTGTTTCATCATAAGATGGATATGCTTTTATGGAAGGATCCCCATCAACGTTATCACCACCAAAATAAGATAAATACAATAAGGAGTCACCCAACGAATTTATCTTGCCAATGAGTAAATCGTACCCCCCTTTTTTATTAGTAGAAAACGCGTTTTCGGAACAAGTTAGATCTGTTGATTGGGTATTTCCGATAAAGAAGGCTTCGTTATTGTTTATACACAAATCGTATATATCATCCGTTCCGTTTCCACCTATAAAGGATGAATAAATAATCGCGTTACAATCACGGTTTATCTTCATTATAAAGCCGTCCTGATTCCCATGATAAGTGGTATCGAACCCGTTTATTATAGGAAAATCAGACGATTGTGTATTCCCGCCAATATGAATGTTGTATGTGTCGTCAAAAGATATTTTTCGAATATAATCCTTATTGCCTCCTCCAATGTAACTCGAGAACAATAATGAATCATTTTCCATGTCAAATTTGAGAAGGAAAATATCTCCATTTCCGCTATTTGTATCGATGAGGGCAGATTTGACAGGGAAATCATTCGATTCCGTATTACCGGCTATATATACTCTCATCGATTCGTCAACAGAAATCGACATGCCAAAATCTTTTCCACTGCCGCCGATATAAGTCGAATATAATAACTCACCCGCAGAGCTGATTTTAGCAAAAAAGCCATCGTACTCACCACCGTTAAAGGAATCATCATATGCAGAATCAGTTACCGGAAAATCCTCCGAATAGGTTAAACCCGTTACATAGATATCTCCGATATTGTCTATAGCTATTTCTTTTATCTCATCATAACTGCTACCACCAAGATATGTAGAAAAGGTAATATCTGATAAATCGGGTTTAAATCTGACAATAAAAGCATCTATTTCGCCTTGAGGAACACTTTGGTAAGCATTTTTAACCGGTAAATCTGTCGAATAAGTATGACCGACCAGGAAAACATATCCTGAATCATCGACCGCTATATAATCATTATGTTCACCATCCGAACCTCCGAAATATGTAGCAATGAAATCAATATTCATTTTTTCCTGGCTATATACAGGAGTGATACTTAGAAGAAACATTAATATAAATATGCATACATTCTTTCTCATAAAAAACCTCCTTTTTTTTTAGTATACCTATGATAGGGGTAGAATGTCAAGGGGGGGGATGCTTCGCATCAGTTAATTAGTGAAATAGTTAAATGGGAAA
>CAZRYJ010000147.1:0-4701 GCA_964604245.1 uncultured bacterium
CACTGTCACGATTTGCCACATATATCTTGTTCGTGTTGGGGTTTACGCTTATCGCCCCAGGTCTCTCTCCTACATCAACGGTAGTGGTCGAGTTACTCAGCCCTTCTATTACCGTTACATTGTCACTGTCACGATTTGCCACATATATCTTGTTCGTCTGGGGATTTACGCAGATAGCAAAAGGTTCAATTCCAACGGCAATAGTGGTAGTCGAGTTACTCAGCCCGTCTATCACCGTTACACTGCTATCTCTATTGTTCGCCACATATATCTTGTTCGTCTGGGGGTTTAGGCTAATCGCATCAGGGAAATAACCGACTTCAACAGTTTCAGTTGAATTGTCTGTTCCGTCTATTATCGTTACATTATCACTGTCACGATTTGCCACATATATCTTGTTTGTGTTGGGGTTTACGCAAATAGCATAGGGAAAATCTCCGGTGGAAACATTGGAAGTTGAATTGTCTGTTCCATCTATTACCGTTACATTGTCACTGTCACGATTTGCCACATATATCTTGTTTGTGTTGGGGTTTACGCAAAGCGCGAAAGGCCCTTCTCCAACGGAAACAGTTTCAGTTGTATTGTCCTCTCCGTCTATTACCGTCACAGAGTCACTGTAATTATTAGCTACATATATCTTATCTGTGATGGGATTCACACAGATCGCGTAAGGTTGAATTCCCGTATCAACATTGGTTGTAACATTCGACGCCCCATCTATTACCGTTACATTACCGCTGAGATAATTTGCCGCATATATTTTATTCGTAATGGGATTTACGCAAATCGCCGCCACCCCATCTCCCGTCGCAACAGTGTCAGTTGAATTATCCTCTCCATTTATTACCGTTACGTCGCCAGTGCTCTGATTCCCCACATATATCTTGTTTGTGTTAGGGTTTACACTTACTGAACGAGGCCAAACTCCGGCGGAGACCGAGTCAGTCGAATTGTCCTCTCCGTCTATTACCGTTACATTGCCACTAAGATAATTTGCCACATATATCTTGTTTGTATTTGGGTTCACGCTTATTGAAAAAGGATAATTTCCAACTTCAACAGTATCAGTTGAATTGTCCTCTCCGTCTATTACCGTCACATTGTCACTGTTCTGATTTACTACATATATCTTGTTCGTGTTGGGGTTTACGCTTATCGCCCCAGGACTGTCTCCTACATCAACGGTAGTGGTTGAGTTACTCGGCCCGTCTATTACCGTTACATTGTTACTATCACTATTTACCACATATATCTTGTTCGTGTTGGGGTTTACGCAAATAGCTCCAGGTTTACCTCCAGTGGATACAGTTTCAGTTGAATTGTCCTCTCCGTTTATCACCGTTACATTGTTACTATTCGAATTTGCAACATATATCTTGTTTGTCTGGGAGTTTACACTGATCGCATAAGGAAGACCCCCGGTAGAAACAGTGCTTGTCGAATTGTTTCCTCCATCTATCACAGTTACATTGTCGCTGCTCGAATTTGCTACATATATCTTGTTTGTACTGGGATTAAAACCAATTGCCTGAGGTCCGCTACCAACCTCAATATTGGTTGCAAGATGAGACATTCCGTCTATCACCGTTACATTGTTGCTATCTCGGTTCACTACATATATCTTGTTTGTTTGAGGGTTTACGCAAAGCGCGTATGGACCTCCTCCGGTAGAAACTGTGTCGGTTATCCAGTCGGCATAGAGAGAAGGAACAAAGAAACTGATTGAAAAGAAAATTACTATTAACAAAACTTTTCCGATATTCTTAAATATCATTTAAAACCTCCTTAATATTTAGAAGTATATGAAAAAAAAGGACTTTTGTCAAGAAGTCATGCCACAAAGGCACTAAGACACAAAGATAATAGGACGCAGATGAACGCAGATTAACAGGATTTTTTTGTCGTTGTTTTAACTAAATCCCAACCCCCAAATCCCATATCCTAAATCCTAAAATTAGGACGCAGATCGACAGGATTTTTTGTTGTTATTAATTACCGTTAGCTTTTATCTTATATGTAGAACATAGGAAGATTGTAATCTTGTACTTTAACTTGAAACCAGAATCGGGTATCTAAATAAAATTTCTATTACCTAATCATAATCATTTTCTTCTGTACTTCTTTTTCTCTTACTCTAAGTACACCGAAATACAAACCGGAACTTAAGCTCTCACCTGAGTCAGCTTTGCCATCCCATGAAAGTGTAATCTTTGAAGTTATTTCTTTGCCCAAGAAAAAAGTTTTAACTAATCTTCCACTCACATCATAAATTAAAAACTCGGCATCTTCTCCTCTATTATCAACAGGAATATTCAAAACAATTTTTGTTTCTTTATTGAAAGGATTTGGATTGACATTTAAATTTATGTTTTTGGGACTCTGAAGAGTTTCTTTTATTCCTGATGTCTCATCCTTAAGAACCAAGACAGCACTTTCGTTATCATCTACAACATATATAAAGTTTGTTTCGGGATTTACGGATACTGACCATGAAGAAAATTCTCCAATATCCAAAGTGTCAATTACTAAGTCGGTCTCCCCCTCAATTACATATAAGGTACCACTAAACTCATTACAAAAATATATATGATTTATTTGCGGGTTTACCGCAATTCCGTTAATACCTTGCCTACTCTCAATTGTCGCAGTTAAAGAATTAGTATTTCCATCAAATACATATATATTATAATCCTGACTATTTATCAAATAGATTTTGTTTGTTTGCGAATTTACTGCAATATCAGTAGGAAGATGACCAACTTCCAAAATAGTATCTAAAGAGTTACTATTTCCATCAAACACACTCATACTATCTACACTGATATGTGACATATAAATACGGTTCGTCTGAGGATTTATAGCAATTCCTCCTGCTCTGTATCTACTATCAAAATCTGCAATTACAAAATCTAAATCTCCATCAATAACACTGATGCTTCGATCTCCATCATTTTCAACATATATTCTATTTGTTACCGGGTTTGCTTCAATATTCCGGGGGCTAGTACCTACTCCAATCCTAGCTATAATAGAATCGTTCACCCCATCAATAACACTTACACTATCATTAATTTCTTCAGACACATAAATACGATTCGTTTGCGGATTTACACAAATCGCTCTCAAACCGTACCCAATCCAAACTTTAGAAATTAAGTTATTAGAAATACCGTCAAAAACAGAAACATAACCATTATATGCAGTTTTGAAATAAATACGGTTCGTTTCTGGATTTACCGAGACCTCCCCAGGATTATCCCCGGTTATAATACGATTAATCACTGAATCATTTTCCCCATCAACAACATATATACAATTACCATTATAAGGATTGGCTACATAAATACGGTTTACCTGTGGGTTTAGACTAATTCCGTAAGGATGTTCTCCTGCCCGGAAAGTGGAAATCACTGAATCTAATGTACCATCAATTACGCTAACGCTGCTATCATTAGTATTTGTAACATAGATACGGTTTGTTTTCGGGTTTACAGCAATCGCAAAGGGTTCCTCTCCAACACCAATCGTAGCAATCACTGAATCTACTTCTCCATCAATTACAAAAACATTACTATTCGAACGATCAAGCCCATATATTTTATTTGTTACCGGATTTACTACAAGCGGTCCTACAGTGCCTTCAACACCAATAGTATCAATAAATGAATGCGACGCACCATCAATAACACCTATACTATTTGAACTAGGTACACTTGAAACATAAATACGATTCGTTTGAGGATTAACGCATACTCCAGATTGCCCATCTCCACATTCAACAGTCGTAAAAAGAGAATCTCCCTCTCCATCAATGACGCTAACATAAGAGTTTCCTGCATTTGCTACATATATTAGATTGGTTTGAGGATCTACACTCGCAGCCTGAGGAAAATCTCCTACTGCAACAGTTGCAATCACAGAATCAGTTTCACCATCGATAACACTGATATTATCGTCACGCGTATTTACCACATAAATGCGATTCATTTGCATGTTTATTGCAATTCCTATCGGGCTGTCTCCAACTTCAATAGTTAATACTACTGAATCATTTTCGCCATTAACTACCGAAATATTATCGCTTCTAATATTAGCCACATAAATTCTGTTTCTTAAAGTATCTACTTTACATGTATAGGGGCAAAATCCATTTCCTGCCTTAGGACCTACATAAATCGTATCAATAACAGAAATCTGGCTAAAACCTGAAATAGTAAAAACAAGTATTAATATCAACAATAAAATCTTTCGGAAAACAAACATAATACCCCCTTATTTCTTAGTATTATAACTATAATATTTCAATGCATCATGTCAAGTCTCTCAAATTTGATCCTCTACCCTCATTCTTCACAAAAAAATAGTTATTTTTTAGCTAAAACCCACCCCTCAAATATTCACATGTAGAACTTGTAGAAATTGTAGCTTTTTGACTGGAACCTGGTATCTAAGTATAGCCACGGTTTATCACGGATATACACTGATTTTTTATTATTTTTCCTAGTATCTAGGACCCGGTAAAAAGACTTGACTTCTTTGTATTTTTTACGGTCATCCGTCTCCGGTCATCTGTCGGTTAAGATGACCAACTACTTGACTTTTTTCCGTCCTCCGTCTGCGGTCTTCGGTCATTTAAAATACTCCAAGACTTGACTTCTTTGATTAGTATTTTAAATTTAACACTATGAATATAAAAAC
>CAZRYJ010000148.1:0-4635 GCA_964604245.1 uncultured bacterium
TATTCTACAGCCATTGGTCTGAAACAGATGATAACGGGTATCACGAATATACCGAGACAAGCAATATAGTAGTATTTGGTATGATGGCAAATTACCTTTTAGGCTATAAACTTGGTACGCCCGGAATGTTTTTAATTGGAGGGTTTGGTCTTGGCATGATGAATGTTAATTGGGAAGAAACTAGTCCGACGGATGAGAGTTTAGGAGAACTTCTTCCAGGCGGTGGCAGCAGACAGGATGCGGGCGGAACTGGTGCGGGAAGCGTTTTCAATCTTGGAGGAGGAATGGCTTTTTCAAATGGTGCAGATATTCGATTTGAAGTACCTGTGATATTAACTTTTGGGGAATATGGTAATGCATCTAAAGTGGTTCCCACATTCATACTTACTGCAGGAATCCGTTTTTAGATTATAAAACAATAGAAGAAATCTTTATTTAAATAAAAAGATAGCACTGCTTAGCTATCCGCTTTAAAGAACTTTATTCATTTATTAACAATAATACTTCTTCTTTAGATATTTGAAATCCTACTTTTTTAATGTATTGGACGTCGGGTTCCAGATCGCTTTTGTATTTTACTTCTACTGTGAAAGTAACACCTGGCCAGGAAGTATCCTCTATCAGTTCCATCATTTTTATAGCTTTTCTCTTTGATGCGAATTGTATTGTGAAGCCGGAAACGGCAAAAACGGTTTCTCCCTGTTCGATAGTAATAGATTGGTGTTCGTTATATGTTACTTTTTCTTTTTCGAATTCCGGGATATAAGGTTTGTTGGGGAAAGTCACTTTTTTTGCAGCGATAGCACCTTTATTCTTTATCCGAAGATTATATTCGAATAAAACAGTTTGTCCGTTTCGGGAGCATTTTAAAAAAGTATCGGTATTTTCGAATTTGGCGGGTCTAATAACTAATTCCGGTTTATTTATTATTTGCCTTGAAGTTTTACTGTCGAGAGCAACTTTAATAGAAACTCCAAGTGCTGCAAAAGCTATACAGATTGGAATTAATTCTAAAATGTTTTCTTTTGAGAATCTTTTCATTTGGTTTTCCTATTCTTCTATATATAAGAAAATATTAAAATGTCAAGATTTGCAGTACCTAAAATTCGATATCCGAATTACTAATAAAAAAAACTCTTGACTTGCGTATGCAAAGAATTATACTTATAATAGATATGACTAAATGCAGTGAATGTGGAAAGACTATAAAAAGTAAAGATTCTATATATAAAGACGAAGAAACGGATGAAGTTTTCTGCGGAGTTTGTTATATAAAACATTTGGAGGAAGCTATAGACGATACAGAACCGGAAGTATTTAACACGGAGCCCGTAAAAACACAAAACAGAAAATATATTATAGCCCTTGGGTTTGGTATAATATTAATAATAGCTGAGATTTTAATACTGTCAGATACAAGGGGTGGGTCAGGACCTGCCAGGATGCCCGAAAAAAAAGAAGGCGTTCAAGAAGCCAGAACTATTGCTACAAGAATATTTTTTATAAAGGAATTACTGATGAATTATAAAGTAAAATACGGTAAGTTTCCCATTGCCCTGTCGCTCTTGACTCCGGAATTTGTTGAGCCTGAAATTACGGATGAAAATATTATATATGACACAAGAAAAGACTTAGGTTTTATTCTTTTTAGTAAAAATTCTAAAGGTAAAACTATGGAACCGGTTCTTTCTGCTAAAGGGGTAATAGAACTTTCCGGATTAAAAACAATATACCCTTGAAAAATGAAAAACAGTAAGAAAGCATTTACAATAATAGAATTAATGTCCGTGATTGTAATAATTGGAATACTTTCCAGTTTGGCAATTCCGAGTTTTTTGGCAGTTAAGGCGCGTACCCAACAGGAAAAAATGAAAAACACTTTAAGACTTATTGCCCGATATGAAGAGGTTTTTTTCGTAGAACACGATTATTACGCGCCGGGGGAACCCGGTGTAAGCAGCTACACCTTTGAAATTTCCCACAACGGTAGCATGTCGCCCGAGGGAGTTAATTTATCCGAATTGCCATTCGTTTTTCCTGCTAACAGGAATTATGACTACAGAATTTATTGGGTAAATAATGGAGAAGAACACTACTTTTATGCTCATGGTATAGCTTCCATCGGAAGAGGTAACGATATAGATGGGGACGCGAAAATGGATGAATGGCAGGTAAGCTCTTATGACCTTGGGCCTGTTGCGCTATCGAATGACCTTGGAAGTGGGGGAAAGATAGAAGAAGGAGAAGAAAAACCCAAGGAAAAGCCCAAGAAAAAACCCAAAGAAAAAAAGCCTAAAAAAAAGAAAAAATAGTAACGTAGTTTCCAATTTTTTTAACCAGAATATTATAAAAATTAGCATATAATATATAGAGACTTGTTTTTCGTAAGAGAAAGGCTTGACATACGAATAGTAAAAATATACTCTCCTGAGGCTTATGATTGATTTAAAGAAACCCAAGATTATTTCTCTTACAATACTTGCCTGTCTTTTATGGTCTACGGCTTTTGCGGTTATTAAGATTGGTCTTGTATATTGTACTCCTATGCTTTTTGCGGGAATACGTTTCATTCTGGCGGGGCTATTATTACTGCCCTTTTGCGGCGGACTCAAGAATTATTTTAATTCGATACGTTCTAACCTAAAACCAATAATTAAGGTAAGTCTTTTCCAGACTTTTCTTTTGTATTCCTTGTTTTTCTGGGGAATGACTTTAGTGCCGGGTTCTATAGGTGCAATAGTTACAGGTTCGTCACCTCTTATTACTGCAATCGCTGCGCACATAATTCTTAAAGACGATAAACTTTTCTTGCGAAAAGCAATTTACATTTTCTCAGGGATTCTTGGGGTAATCTTAATATCAATCGAAAGGCGATTTATTATAAGTGCATCCTTTAAAGAATTGATGGGTATATTTATTCTGCTTGGATCTTCATTTGCAAGCTCGATTGGTAATATATTTGTATCGGCGGATAAGAGTGAAGTAGATCCCATTACTTTAAATTCCGCTCAGATGAGTTTAGGAGGATGTATGTTACTTCTACTTTCGTTTCTAATAGAAGGTTATCCGCGAATCATGATTACAAAACAGTTTATTTTTGCTTTGTTATGGCTTTCATTTATATCCGCGGCAGGCTTCTCAATCTGGTTTTATCTATTAAAGAAGGAAAAGGTAAAAGTTTCCGAGTTAAATATGTGGAAATTTATTCTGCCCGTTTTCGGAGCATTAATTAGCTGGATCTTTCTGAAAAACGATTCGCCGACCGTGCTGTCGGTTCTCGGAATGCTGATTGTCGCTTTTTCGGTACTGTTTTTTAATTTAAGGAAGAGAAATTCCTAAATAAATCTACCACAGAGTGCACAGAGAAAAAAGAACACACAGAGAAAAAAGAACTATATTGTTTTTAAATCCCAACCCCCAACTCTAATTTTTGAACCACAAAGATCACAAAGAACACAAAGTTTTTTAACAACGAATTACACGAATAGCACGAATGTTTTTTAGTTGTTTTTTCTAAATCCTATATCCTAAATCCCAAATCCTAACCCTTAATATTGCCACGAAGGCACAAAGACACAAAGAACAGAATTGTTTTTTGTGATTTTTAATTTCTTTACGTCTTCGCTAAAATAATTTGTGTAATTCGTGTGATTTGTTGTTCCTAGCAGGTGTTGTGGGTTGGGTTTAAACAAGTACAATAGAATTGGGTGTTGGGCTTTGTGTCTTAGTGTCTTTGTGGCAAATTTGTTTTTAATACTTGCAAAAATAATAACCACTTGTATATTATTGGATATAGTTGAATAAAAATTCATTTTAATGCAAAAAGGGGAGGAAGGCAAAAAATGAGCGGAATCGTTGGTATTGTTACAAAAAAGAATTGCAAGGAAGATCTTTTCTATGCGACTGACTACCATTCGCATCTCGGAACCTCTTACGGCGGACTGGCAATATCTGATGGTGAAAAAATATACAAAAAAATTCACACCATAGAAAAAGCTCAATTCAAGACAAGGTTCATCGAAGATATCGATTATACGGGTATGCAAGGTCATTGTGGCGTTGGGGTGATAAGTGACAGGGATATACAGCCTCTTATCCTAAGATTGAAATTTGGGGAATATTCGATTTGCGGTACGGGTTATATAAACAATCAGATTGACCTTGCGGGCGAGTTAATATCGGAAGGCGCAATTTTCTCCGAAATGGTAAATGGGTGTCCGAATCAGATGGAGCTCGTGGCGAAACTTATTAATAAGGGAAAAGATTTACTCGACGGAATAGAGTATATGCAATCGAAGATCGATGGTTCTATGTCGTTTCTCCTTCTCGGCAAAGAGGGGCTTTTGGCTGCAAGGGATAAATATGGAAGAACTCCTTTAGTTTTAGGAGAAAAAGAAGGAGCTAAGATTGTTGTCTCGGAGACTTGTTCATTTAAAAATCTGGGTTTTAAAACAAAAAAATTTCTCGGTCCCGGAGAAGTAATGCTTTTGAATGAAAACAAAGCTGAAGTATTAAAAGAAGCGGGTAATGATTTGCGTCTATGTACTTTTTTATATGTGTATACCGGTTTTCCGGCTTCGGAATATGAGGGTAAAAATGTGGAAGAATTCAGGGAATATTCCGGTAGGCTAATGG
>CAZRYJ010000149.1:0-4545 GCA_964604245.1 uncultured bacterium
TCAAAATTGAGGATCTGATGAAATCAGGGATTGTTGATCCTACTAAAGTAGCCAGGACTGCCCTACAGAATGCCGTTTCGGTTGCCTCCCTTCTTACAACTACGGAAACTTTGATTGCAGAGAAAAAAGAAGAAAAAGAAAGTACTCCGGGGATGCCCGGAGGAGGTATGCCTCCAATGTAATTGAGCGACTAAAAATAAAAAAGGGGCAGTTAATCTGCCCCTTTTTTATTTTTCCTGGCTATATACAAAATTCTTTTTGTAAATCTGTCTGCTCTTGAATGCTCAAAACACTTAAACGCATCAATAACTTGAAAATCTAACGTTTTTAGACCATATTTTATTTCCTCTTCGCTATAACCTTTCTCCTTATGGATTTCGTCAACTCTCTGCCAATTTGCATCTTTCTTTACAAAAAGAGTTAAATGAAGAGTTAATATTTTACTGTCTTTTTTATACACATTCCTCCAGACACTCATAAGGTTTTTATTCTCTTCTCGAACGTCTCTTCCCGAAACACATTTTAGTCCATATGGGGTATTCAGATCAAACAAAAAATGTCCACCAGGTTTAAGTGCCTCTTTGATTGAACCAAAAGCTTCAATAAGATTTTCCAATTTAAGAATATAATTTAAAGAGTCAAACATAGAAACCACAAGGTTGAACTGGTTTAAAAAAGGAAGCCTCATCGCGTTTGCCTGAACTAAAACCAAACCTGGCTCTTTCTCTTTTGCAACCTTTAACATTTCTATAGAGTTGTCTACTCCCAAGAGTGGTTTCTTTTTTTTCTTTACAAATGGTAATATTGAATTTCCCGTACCGCAGGTTACATCTAATAAAGGTGTGGCTTTAATATTGTAGAGTTCAATAGTATCCATTATATACTCTATCCATTTATCGTAACTAACGTCTTTCATAAGGATATCGTAGTATCTGGCGATATTGCTATAGGGTTTATTAAAATTGTTGGAAGATGACTTCACCATTTTCTATTCGAAATATACCTCCCGGGATTTTCGGTATAAACGGTAAATAACCGTTTTTATACAAAGCAAACAGAGATTTGACATAAAAGCCTTTATCCATATGGAATTGCTTATACTGGTCTGAAAGTGTCTTTGATATTCCTTTTATTGCTTTTTCCTTAAATATCTCACTTGAAGATGTATCATACAATCTTAAATATAATAGCAAGGTTACTTCGACTCCTTTGCCCCGATAAAGTGTCCAGGTTGCAAATTTTTGAACCATTTCGGGAGCGTCTTTCTTATAAGACGCCAGAAGAAACCACTTTGATGCTTCTGCAGGATTTTTATTATGTATATAATAAATAAATCCCTTGGTAAAGGGAATCTGCCAGAGCTCCGGATTATCTTTCATTCCTTTATCAAGGAATTTTAGAGCCAGATCGCTTTTACCCGCGTCGGTTGTAAGTAATATTGTACCAAGTGTGTATGGCGGCATAAATCTTGGGTCAAGATCGGTAATAATATCAAGCATGTGATAAAGATACGGATAACTTTTATCACTTCGGCGATGTTTGCCAAAATAGGTTCCTGTCTCGATCCATAAGAAATCCGCGAAAAGAAGATCAAAACCTGCAGTTGTTGCTTTTATAAATTTGTTCGAGGGAAAATAAAGCAGTTCTTCTCTTTGTTGTCTTGGAATCCATCTAAATCCTTTTATTTCTGTCAAAGCGAGAAGTACAATTAAGATTATCGCAAGGAACAATCTTTTCATAGAAATTCTTTTTTCGAGTATAGAAAAGACGAAAAAATTAGTAAAATCATCGAATACAACATCGAATAGGAAAAAGCTAAAAGATAAGAATTTATTGTAAGGGGTAGATGGTAAATTACCGTTGCCTTTATATTAAACACTGAAAAATTAGGTAAGACATAATACAGAAAGTTCAAGAGTCTGGACAAAGTTGGCATATTAAGCATTTGAGTAAGTTCCTTGAGGTAAAAGGTAAGGTGAGCTATGAAGAAAAGCAGTAAAGCCATAATCCCTGAGGTTAAGGGAGACATAAAGCAGGAAAGAAAGATAGCTAAAGCGTCGAGCAGCAAAAATTCGAATAAAAAGAAGTAAAGGATATTGAGCAAATATATATCTACCGTTCGTAAATAAAATTTAGAAAATATTAAAAAAATAAAAAACAATAGAATCTGAACAACTACAATGAGATAATACAATCCTAAAAATTTTCCCGTTACAAATTCGAGGGAACTTACCGGTTTAGACATTATAGAAAATATGGTTTTTCTCTCAACTTCCTGATGAAATATTCTCGTCCCGATAAAAACCACTATCAAAACACCAAATATTTCCACCAGGCTTATTCCAAAATCCTTTATTATCTTTTCTGCTTGACCTATTGATATAGGTATAAAAATCCTGGATGAAGCTATAAGCAAAAAACCAATTATTATTATTGAGAAGAGAACCTTATCCCGTATTGCTTCTTTAAATGTGTTCTCTGCTATGGTTAAAATTTTACTCATTTATAGCCTTCATAAAATGTTCTTCGAGAGTACTTTTAACGGGAATGACCGAGATGATTTTTCCTCTCTTTTTTATTATTTCTTTAATCACTTTGTCTCTTGTTTTTTCGCTTTTAATCCGGAGAAAACTAACTCCACCCTCTATTATTATTTTTCCATATTTTTCAAACTTTTCTGAGTCTTTCAGGCCTTCAAATTCTATTTCGATATATCTGACATCTCTCTTCAGAATATCGTTTATTGATCCGACCTGTTTCATTCTACCATTTATTATTATGCCTACCCTGCTGCAAATTGCCTCCACGTCGGAAAGAATATGCGATGAGAACAAAACTGTTTTACCTTTCCTATTGATTTCAACAATTAAATCTTTTATTTCTCTTCTACCTAAAGGGTCAAGTCCTGAAAGCGGTTCATCAAGAATTACAAAATCGGGATCTCCGATAAAAGATTGAACGAATCCTATCCTCTGAATCATACCCTTTGAATATCCCCCTATTCTTTTGTCAATAACTTTCTTCAATCCAACCAATGCTAATTTCTTTTCTATTTCCTCTCTGGAAAGGTTAATGTTGTATAGTTTCGCGTAAAACCTGACCATCTCTCCACCTGTTAGATGTGGATAAAAGGAAGGATTCTCCGGCAAAAAACCAATTCGCCTTCTTGCCTGTAAAGGGTCTAATTCACCGAATAATCTTATGTTTCCTGAAGTTTTCTTTAGTAAACCGGTTATTATTTTAAGTGTTGTCGTTTTCCCTGCTCCGTTCGGACCAAGCAATCCATAGATTTCCCCCTCTTCAATTTCCATATCAAGCCCATCTATGCCGATCGATTTCTTCATCAAGAAAGGAGAACGGTACACTTTAACCAGGGATTCAATGTCTAATATTTTCATATCCAATAACCCGCTATTTTTTCTCCGCATCCAGAACAAACACCTTTCTTGATATTGTTCTCGAGGATGTAATATCCCCGTCTTTTTATTAATAACTTTCCGCAGGCAGGACAATAAGTGTTCTCGCCGGGATGTCCTGCCGGTACATTCCCAACATAAGAGTGTTTAATTCCCATATCAAGAGCAATCTCCCTCGCTGTTTCTACGATCTTTAATGGAGTTTGAGGTAGATTTTCAAGTTTATAGGTAGGGTAAAATCTGGAGAAATGTATCGGAACACCCGATCCTAAATTATTCAGAACCCAGTTTGTCATTTCCTTTATTTCTCTTTTTCCATCGTTTATAGTCGGGACTATAAGATAAGTGATCTCCAACCAGACTCCTCCCTCCTTAAGTCTTTTTAAAGTATCAAGTACGGGTTGGAGACTGCCGGAAGATATATTTCTGTATGAATCATTTTTAAAAAATTTAAGATCAACATTGGCTCCATCAAGGAAGGGTATAAGATCGAGAAGAGGCTTCTCATTTAGATATCCGTTAGAATGAAACACGTTTTTGATACCTTTTCTTTTTGCAAGTTTTGCCGAATCTATCATATATTCGATAAAAATCGAGGGTTCTGTGTATGTATAGGCTATTGAACTTATATTATATTTCTTCTTGTAATGCAGTACGTCCTCGAGTAAGCTTTCAGGAGGAAGTTTGAAATTACTTGTCTGTTCCGGAGCCACTTGAGATATTTGGTAATTCTGGCAGTACTTACATTTTAAGTTACATCCTGCTGTGGCAATCGAATATGCGTTAGTCCCAGGAAGAAAATGGTAAAGAGGTTTCTTTTCAATCGGGTCGATATGAACAGAACAGGGATTCCCATAACTGAGCGTGTATAGTTTTCCGTCTCTATTTTCTCGTACTCTGCAAAAGCCTCTCTGCCCATCTTTCAAGATACACTCGTGAGGACAATTCTGACACTGCAGCGTATTTCCATCTTTTTTTATCCAATATGAGGCTACTTTTGGATTAACGTAATAGCCTTCTTGCAATGTTTTTGCGATAGTAGTTAGAGGTAAAACCATTAGGCTTTTCAAAAAATCTCTTCTGTTCATTTGATTAAATTTTAATCTTTTTTTATTTATTGTCAAGCACG
>CAZRYJ010000150.1:0-4536 GCA_964604245.1 uncultured bacterium
CCGAACCCGGGGCCTCCTCCTATGAAAAAAGAATGATTTGCCCTTGCATCACTAATATAGTAAAAAGGGAAATAAATTTGAGTACCTCTATCAATATGTTGTGTTCTTATTAATATTTCTGTGGCAATGTGAGGAGAAAGAAAATACATATAACTGATATCTAAGTCAAAAACTTTATCCACTCTGGTTTCATCTTCCGAGGTTATGTAAGAACTATCTCCAAGAGTATAAAAATATCCAGCCCGAAAGGAAAAGAAAGAACTAACGTTCTCCCTCCAGGTTTCTATTTTGTATTCGGGTAACTCGTATATTTGTTTTCTTTCCGCGTAAGCTTCGGCGAAGTCTTCAAGGAGTTCTTCGATATTGTATAAAGACTTTACGGATTTTTGTGTTGAGTAGTTAATTATTCCGGTTTCAGTTGAAATTTCCTTTATTTCAATCAAAGTTTTACCTTTGGGCATTTGGCTGAGCACTCCGTACAAAACCTTGTCTGCTTTTGCTTTTCTTCCTTCTTCCATTGCGCAGAAAGGAGTAGCGCAAAACCTGTAACTTTCCATAACAGTGGCATTCTTTAGCCTGCCCCGCACTTCATTTTTGAAGAAATTCGAATATACGTTGAGATCAAGAGGTTCGGTTTCTAAATCTACACTGCCAAAGTTTAATACAAGAATTTTTTCCTGCGCGAATATACATAAAGAAAAAAGAAACACTAATATTAAAACCTTTTTCATAAAACACCCCCTTTATCTGTATGTTAACGGTTTTTTAAAATTTGTCAATTGAACGTATTGACATTCAAAAGTTTCTTTCTTATTATTTGTTATGATTTTGATTTTATTTTCTATTCCTGTAATTTTACTTCATGGGCATAGATCAGATGCTATCGATACACTGGCAATAAAAGTCTGGTTACCTTATCAGGGAGATTATCTTGAACATCCTACTGTTTTTACCGAAATATTGGATGAAAAATACAATGGATATAGATGTGGTAAGGATAAATCAGGTGATTCGATTGGTTTTAATTCAAAGAGTATTTTACCTGCGCAGAAAGGGGAAAATCTAATATTCAATTTTTCATATTATACCGGTAAACCTTCTGTAATTGGAGATGGACAGCTTTTACCCGTGTGTGAAAAATATAGAAAAAAATACACCGAAAACCTTAAAAGCAAGAGTTATTCAGAAGAACTTGCCATTTTTGTAAAAAAAGTTCTCGTTTCTGTTTATGGAGATAATTGGGAAGAAAAGGAACATGCAAAAGTGAATTTTGTAGCGCATTGTATGGGGGGAATTGTACTTCGGTACGCGATAAAATTTCTGAATGTACCTGGGACAGAAGTGAGTTTTAAGGATATAACGGGGGAAATTTGTTATGTGGCTTCTCCCAACAATGGTTTTCACAATCAGCTTTTCGGGGTTGAGGCTCTTGCCGAGGACGCCGAATGGCAGAAATTTGGAGAAGATTTGGAAATGAACATTCCTCCCTCTAAGTTGAAAATCGGAAGGGATATTGAGTTCCATTCAAAAAGTAAAGAAAGGGGGACCTTTTGCGAATTAATCGGGAACGATAACCTTGGTGTGGAAAGCCTTAATATTTATGGAACTCGAAATCATTTCCGTGTTAGGCTTTTCTTTGGCGTTAGTTTCTCGTTAGGACCGGATGATGGAGACATATACTTCGAAGACACTTATGTTAAAGGAACTAAAAATATCCCGGTTCACGCGAGTCATTCATACTCTCTTCCGCATAAAGCTAAAGATTATTTGGTGTTTTCTGTCATTGATAAAGGCGCTACAGGAGAGAATGCGCTTACTTCAAATGGTGAAGTAAAAAAATTAATTAAGGATTTTATACTTTCAAACTGAGAAAAAGTTTGAAAACTTAGAGTATAATATTTTCTTTCGTTTTTTTGTGCCTCCAGATAAGGAGAAGAATCAAATAAAAGACATATATAATTAGAATGTAAGGTTTATTTTTCGGTATTTTTAAAACCGCATAGGGAATCCTTTCTATAGTTATCATTACCTTATCCATTGTAAATCCTATTAGCCAGACAAAGTTGCCCGTTATTTTGCTTAGAAAGGGAAGTATAAAGAAAAGAAAGCAGCTGGAAATCAATGTGCCGGTAAGAGGAATAAGGATTAAATTAGCAATAAGACCTAGCAGAGGAATATAGCCGAAGTAATAAGCTACTAAAGGTAATGTGCCGAGTTGAGCGCTGAGAGTTATGAAAAAAGGGATTATAATCCATTTTTTAAACCATTTGTTTGGTATTTTTTCCATATATTCCTTGAGGATATTGAACATGATAAGGATAGAAAAAACAGCCATAAAGGAAAGTTGAAAACTTATTCCAAATATGCTTCTTGGCATAATTAACGTAATAAAAATACCAGCGGAGGAAAGAGTATTCAATGGGTCAATATTTTTTTGTCGAAATTCACCGATTACGAAAAACAATAACATTATAGAAGCACGTAAGGTAGGTAAACGTAATCCTGTAAAAACGGCATAGATTAAAACAAAAATTTCTGAAAGTAAGAGCGCCGAATTTCTTTTTAATTGTAAGGTTTTCAGAAGAACAAAAATAACAGCAAAGAATATGCCTGTATGAAGTCCGCTGACTGCAAGTAGATGAGCGGCTCCGCAGGATTGAAACCTTTTACGCATATATGAAGGGAGGGAACCTCTTATCCCGAGAGTGATTGCTGAGCACATTTCCCCGATGTCTCCTTGGAATTGTCTCTTTATTTTTTTATCAAGAGAGTTTCGGAGGGAAAACAATGGGTTTAAAATAGTAGATGAAGATTTAGTTGTTTTTACTCCTGCTAATTTAGAAAAACCGGTGCTTTTTACAAAAATTCCGTTACCCTTAACAAAGTCACCCGAATTGGCAGGAAGTGTTGCATATAATTCTCCAAAAACAGGATCTACAATTCTATTGTCGAGGTAAATCCCCTGAAAGGATATTCGCCCACCTATTTTAGGGGTTCGCGATTTCTGGTAAATCCCGGCAGAGAAAAAAAGAACAATAAGAAGTAATATATCTAATCTTTTTATTAAATAACTGATAATAGAGAGCAGAAAACCCGTTAAAAGGATTCTAATGTCAACAAAAGCCCCATTATAAAGACCGGCTAATAGAATAAGGAAAGTGATGAGAGCGGGTCTTCTTTTTAAAACTGTTTTTATATTTGTTTTTGATTGTAATTTCAATCGTTGGAAAAAAATCGAGAAACTATTTTTTGTTAAATAATTTTCTTATTCCGGTATGGGGTTTTAATTCCTCCATAAACTTTCTTGCTTTCATGTTATTTCTATCCATTTGTAGGACTTTTTTTGTATGGGTCAAGGCACTGTTATATTTTTCCAGCTTTGCGTAACATTTAGCAAGATTAAAATGATGTTCTGCAGTATCTTCGTTTACTGCGGCTTCCAGGCACAGGTCCAAGCCCTTATTATCTCTTCCGGAGACGATCAAAGACAAACCATAGTAGCTTTTATAGGTTTCGTTATTTCTGTCGAGATTGAAAGCCTTTCTGAAATATTTAGATGAACGGACCGGATCTGCCATCAAGTATTTCATTCCTTGATCAAACAACTTTTTCCTGCTGTTTCTCCTATCTTTTTCTTGCTCCTCTTCGAAGATTCCCAGAGTACATTCTCTAATATACTGGCTTCTTGTATCCCGGTCTTTCAGTGTAAGATATGCTTTTGTAATTTTTAGAAAATAAGGAAGGAATTGTTCGATTTTTTCTTCTGACAGATGGTCGGGGTGGTATTTGGCGGCAAGTTTGTAGTAGGCTTTTTTTATTTCTTGATCGGTTGCATCTTTGGTAACTCCCAATATTTTGA
Source organism: uncultured bacterium (assembly GCA_964604245.1). Classification (GTDB taxonomy): domain Bacteria; phylum Hydrothermota; class UBA3072; order UBA3072; family UBA3072; genus JAFGHJ01. The sequence goes on from CAZRYJ010000150.1 coordinate 3,860, forward strand.
AGTATTCCATACTGTAATTTTAAATATACGGCAGTAAAAGTCAAGGGGTTTTTCATATATTGTTTCTATAGTATTGTCAGCCACAAAGAGCCTAGCGCGGCTTTGCCGCGCTGGGTGGAATAACAGAAAAAATATTCTATTCCACAAAGAGCTTTCTAATTAATAGACCAACAGAGTGAGTTGTGAAGATAACAATTAAAGCAACAAAAATATGTTCGGATATAACTTTCCAGGCGGGGGTTTTTTCAGTCTTTGCCAGATAGAAACTAAAAACACCCAAAAGCAAGATACCCCATATTCCGGAAATAATAATTGCCAGTCGAAGGTCAAATATAATAACAGGTACAATGAACGTTACCGCAAAAACAAATTTACACAAAAATGTATATAGGGTTGATTCCCAGATTTCCCGGGGGGTGTGTTTATTTTCCGATTCCTCAGATATATGAATTCCGAGGGAATCCGAAAAAGCATCCGCGATCGCAATAATCAATATAGAGCCGATAACGGCAAGACGTGAACGGGTTCCCGAATAAATGCCAACCATTAATCCAAGTGTGGTTATTATAGCGGAAGTCAGTCCAAAACTAAGACCTGTTTTTAGTGAATGTTTCATAAATTAATGATAAGTTTTAGAATATTAAAGTCAATAGGATTCTTTGAATCGGTTAATTGGT
>CAZRYJ010000151.1:0-4532 GCA_964604245.1 uncultured bacterium
ACAACCTGTGAAGCTCCCGCGGAACTTCCGTCAAGCGTCAGAGTAACCGTGTCAGTATTTATGTAAGTCCATAGACGTATATTATTTGCATCCTGGGCTTCTATCGTCACAGCATTAAGATAAGTACTATCCTCAATGCCATCGGAGACCAAAGCCTTATCATCAAAAACTAATTCAGGAGGCATATTAAGAATAGTGACATCGTAATGGTCAAAGTCGCCGGGTTCCGCGCTGAAGATAGTGATTATATCGTAAGGATCATCATCATCATAATAAGCTCCCACATGCGAAGTATCCGCCGCAAGCGCATAAGAATGGAATCTGCACTTCCAATTATGATCATCTACGGAAGGCTCTTCCAGCCATCCATCTCCATCCTCCACATACCAATAAACATCTTCAAATCCTCGTTCGTCATCAGCAGGACAAAAGTTGCCATACTGGTCAAACAGCATTGCCGTAAGTAACGAGTCACTTCCGGCAGGAATTCCTAACGAGTCTTTTGCAAGATATAAAGAATCGGGCACATCGCAAATCTGAACTACGATAAAACTTTCTGTGGCATCTCCGCTAACTGAGGTAGCGGTAATTGTGTATGCCCCGACAGTATTCGAAGGAAAATACCACTCGCTAGCGGCTCCTTCCGTTACTGCTCCAGAACCAAAAGTATCCACGCTCACTGTATCAACTGCAGGATGTGATGGATCCCATCTAAACCATCCGCCTCCTTCACTCCTTGTTGCTTCCACCTTGTATGTTTCTTTTGCATAATAATCAGCCCAAATGCTGCGGTTCCAGTATTGGTCAAAAAGCAAAATCGAAAAATACACATCATCACCACTACCAACAACAACTTGTGTATCAACAGGCGTATTATTAGGATATAGCTGCATATGCGCGGGAGCCGCTCCGATTGTACGAACCGTATCGTAATCCTTGGTATGATTTACCACGAGGTCGGTGGTTATTATATCCGTCGCCATTGAATCATCAGTCGTGTATGCCACCTCAATACAACCGTTATTCACGGAAGCCGTTTTAAAACTCCCCAATCCATCAGTTGTAAAAGTAACCTGGGAGGGGAGCGTCGCGTCCACGTGGTTAAGATAATCATCCAACAACTCCACGACTATTGTAGCGTCCTCGGTTACAACAACGACTGTATCTCCCGGGGTAACGTTCAGGCTGGTCGGGGCACCGGGATTTATCGTGATAATTGATGTATCGGATAACGTAGCCCTTAAATCTTCATCTGTCCAGGATACAATTATCGTATCGATTCCGGCTGCAGTTCCTGCTGTATATGTTGTATTTACATAACCACTACCATTTGATACACCACTTTCAGGATCCACGCTGCCTAACCCGGGCGATAACGTGAAATCAACCATTAGACCACCAACACCAACACCACTTCGAGTAACTCTTGCAGTAAATGCTTGACTTCCATTAAGTGCCAGCGTGGCGGTCTCTGGAGTCAAAACAAGATCACTCGGCGCGTTTACCACCACGATATTAACTGTACCACTTACTGTATCGCCAAGATCTCCGGATACCCACATTCCCTGTACCGTAACGGTTTCCGCGGAACTTCCCGCGGTATATATTGTTACTGCCTTACCATCACCGTTTGTCGTATCAATCAAAGGATCCACACTACCGCCGCCGGTTATTACCGAAAAAGCAACAGTTGAATCTACAACAAGACTGTCTAATTGATCTAAAAGAGTCGCAGTCAATTCTAAATCTTCGTTAAACACTATTGTTCGTCCTGTCGGCGCCAGAGTTAGCGACGCGGGCTTGGCGGCTATTACTATATCGATTGTATCTACTAATATATTAGCACCACCATTATACGTACCCCTCGCTTCCACTCTAACGGTTTCCTCGATAGCTACCGCGGTAAATGTCGTGTATGCTTCTCCACTACTGTTTGTCGTATCAATCAAAGGGGATACACCACCACCGCCGGTTATTACCGAAAAAGCAACAGTTGAATCCACAACAACATGATCCAATTGATCTAAAAGAGTCGCGGTCAAATCCAAACTATCGTTAATCCCAATCATTTGCCCTATCGGCGCCAAAGTAAGCGACGCGGGCTTGGCGACTATTACTATATCGATTGTATCTACTAATATATCAGCACCACCATTATACTCACCCCTCGCTTCCACTCTAACGGTTTCCTCGGTAGTTAATCCTGCAGTAAATGTCGCGGATGCCTCACCGCTAATGTTTGTCGTAGCACTAGGAGTTACACTACCATCCCCGGCTACTACCGAAAAAGCAACAGTTGAATCTACAACAAGACTGTCCAATTGATCTAAAAGAGTCGCGGTTAAAACCAAATTTTCGCCAATCCCAATTGTTTGTCCTGTCGGGGCTAAAGTGAGCGAATCGGGACGGGCAACCACGTAGACATCAAGATAACCGATTATTGTATCAAGCAACGCACCACCAGTATCGTATATACCCTCCACCATTACATTCTCAATTCCCTCGATAACTCCTGAAGTATATCTTGTATATGCCTCACCATTGACGTCAGTCGTATCAATCAAAGGAGTCACATCACCATCCCCGTGTAATACCGAAAATGTAACCACTGAATCCGCAACAGGGGAATGGAGTCCATCCAAAAGAGTCGCGGTTAAATCCAAACTATCGCCAATCCCAATTGTTTCATCATCTGGCTCAAAAGTAAAATAAATCGGAGTCTGGGCGGCTAACTCGCCTGTAAAAGCAAACATAAGCACTACAGAAAAGACGAATAATACTTTCCAAATACTATACTTCATAAAAACCTCCTTTTTTTTGGTTTTATTAAAAAATAACGACTCTTTTTCTGCCTTTAAAAAAACATCACCCTTATAGAACATTGTAACGGATTTAGGTAAAATTGTCAAGGGTTTTTTATCTGGATTTCTCACATTTTCTTCTTCACGTAATAAAAAAGAAGAAATATAGCCAACAAAAGATATTACTCCGTCGCCTCGCTCTTCGCAATGACTCTTGTTTTCGTGTATTTAACAGTTAAAAACACATATTTTAATAGGATTTTTGTGATTTGTTGTTTCTCTTAAGTTTTGTTGTGTAGTGGGGTTTAAAAAATCTTAATTTTAATCTCGTGCAATCTTGTGGTTAGAACTCGGGGTAGCTGGGTGATGGGGGCTTGACATTTCCCCCAAATAAATTTACAGTGATAATAAAAGGAGGAATTTCATGCGATTATTAAAAAGCAATTTTTTTAGATTTTTTCTGTCATTAAACTTTTTATTCAACTTCTTAAACTGTGCGTCTTCCAACCAAGAAATCTTCGAGCTCCCATCGATATCTAAAGATCGAGACTTAAGCAGTGCTTTTTTAAAATATTACGTGCCCATAAAGGAAGCTTTCAAAATCGACATGCCTGCTTATTTTCTCCCTCTGGACTTAGATAAAATTACTAATTTCTCTTCAGTTTCAAAGGAATATTTAAACAAGCAGGAACAAAAAGACCTTCTCATGAAAAATGGTTTTGTGGTTGTAAGAAAAGGTGCAACCGACGACATAACAACCTTTTACAAAAAACTCATCGAAGCAAACATTCCGATTTACGTAACCGCAGATACACCTCTTCATCTCTTTCACATTTTATTTGACGAAACATTAAAAGAAATCGAAGAAGAAAATTTTTACCCCGATATTTTAGCTGTAACAGAAAAATTTCTTGAAGCGTCAAAAGAAGATTATAAAACGTTTAGCGGACAACTAAAAGAAGCGGCAAAGAGAAACGCTGCTTATTTTTCGGTAGCCATGAAATTGCTAAATCCCGAATTTTCCTCACCCCGTTATGTTAAAAAATGGGTAGACTGGGAAATAAGTAAAATAGAGAACCACACAGAATTGCCCGATTACCCGACCGCGAGAGAAAATGCTCTATTCCGGATTCCGGAAGATTACAGCCAGTATAAGCCAAGAGGTCATTACACAAGAAGTGAAGAACTAAAAAAATACTTCCAAGGAATGATGTGGTACGGACGAATGACTTTTCTTCTTAAAGGACACGGAAATTTCGGACCCGTTAGCCCTCCCGCGAAAGCCCTGACCGACAGAGAAACGGCAAAAATACAAACCCTACAGGCTTCTTTAATTTCAATTAATTCCGTCAATTTGAAATTGAAAGACGGAAGAAGTGTCTCTGAAGTATGGGATAGAATCTACGCGGTTTCCGCGTTTTACTCAGGGTTTTCCGATGATTTAACTATTTACGATTACAGAGAAACTCTCCGAAAAGTATTCGGCAGCGAATTCACGACAAAAGAATTGGAAAAAGAAGAAAAATTTACGCTATTTCTTTTAGAACTCTCAAAATTGACTCCTCCGGCAATCTTCGGAGGTACAGGGGGCGCGGGAATCGACCCCGGAAATATTGAAGGTCATAAATTAACTTCCGTGAAACAATTGGACTCTATACTTACAAAAACCATGGGTCTGCGTTTCATGGGACAACGGTATATACCAGACTCGTATATATTGGGACAATTGGT
>CAZRYJ010000152.1:0-4511 GCA_964604245.1 uncultured bacterium
AGTATAGAGGAGGTATCATGAAAAAGATACTTTGTGTTTTTACTCTTATATTTTTAATTAAATGCGCTACTCCCGGCGATATTAATATGCTGACCGCAGAGTCAACCGGAACTTCACGTGATTATCAGCTTGCAATAGATAAAGCAAAAATGGACGCAAGGCTCGAAATGACCCAGCAGCTTAACACGTATATTCAAGCTTTAATAAAAAAATTCGATGAAGAAGTTGGAATAACAGAGGACTCAGAATTACTCGGACTGTATTCCAAAACGAGTAAGATTGTTGTCGACCAATCTTTAGTCGGTTCTCATATAAAAGGAAAACCGGATGTGAAACAGGACGGCGAAATCTACAGGGCAACCGTTGTAATGGAAGCCCCTCTGGGACAGGCAAGAAAGCGTCTGCTCGAACAGATAAAAGCCAGCGATGCCCTTTATAAAAGATTTGAAGAATCCGAATCTTTTAAAGAGCTTAAAGAAGAAATAAAGGAAGAAGCGGAAAAGAACGCGGATTGACGCGGATTTTATTATTTGTTATCCTGATCCTAAATTTTCCTTAACTTAACGAAATAAAATAAACTTTTCAAAGGCAACAGTTGTGCCTGTTTCTATCTTTATAAAATAAATACCGTTCTTAAGGTTCTTATCAATTGGAATCTTATACTGTTCGCTTGGTATATTTTTCACTAATTGAGATAAAATTTCTCTACCTGATACGTCATATATGCGAATTCTTAAATCAGGACCTTCAGAAAGATTATACCGAATATTGATTTCATTTGTTGAAACAATAATGTTATTTATTTCTATCGAATTTTTTTCAAGAATTTTTCCTTTGTTTTTGGCGTTGTCCTCTGAACGCGGACTATTTAGTCTTACTAATTTGTAGCATTCATCAGTTGGTACTCGGCTCCATGTATCCGAGATATCTCCCATAAAACAGTATACGACACCTGAAGAATCCGGGCCATCTCTTCTTTCGGCAAAATCCCCTCTGGATAAGAAAGATGTCGGATAGTCCGGAAGTGATGTCCAATTTTGGTTTTGTATATCATATTCCCAAACTTCATTGGTGCCTTCGTTATATAATCCGCCTATCATATATGCTTTGTTATCTTTAATTGCGAGCATGTTGTTCCCGTTATTAGATATAGGAAGTGAGTTTTCCCAGGACCAGTTGATGTCTGTTGGATCACATGGGTTAATTTTACCAATGAGAATTCTCGAGAAACATGATGCGCCATCACATCCACCGATAATAAAAATAGTGTCACCTTTTATTTCTGTTCCCCCACCATGTAATCTTCTTGGAAGAGAAGTCACCGAATCCCATGAATTGTTTGCCTGATCATAGTAATAAACTTCTGTTCTTGCGGTATGAGTTGCATCATAACCTCCCATAAGATAAACGAGAGAATCTCTCCACGTTACAACACTTGAACGTGCCACTGCAAGAGGAGCCGACGCTTTTGTTGACCAGGTATTGAGCTCTATGTCATATACTTCGTGAGTTGTAATGTAATTTCCATAATTATCTTTTCCACACAAAACATGTATAAAGCCGTTTCTATACGCAGCACGGTGTCTTGCTCTTTTTGTAGGCATAGGTTGTTTTGTATCCCATGTATTGGTTTTTGGGTCAAACGCAAGACAAATATCCATATTTGTATAATTTCCGGTCGAATCGCCTCCTGTCAAAAAGAATAAGTCATTTATCGGATCATATACCACTGAATGATCGTGATTTCTGATACCCGGAGATGGTAGTTCCTGCCACGAATAAAGACTGTCATCCTCTTCTTTATAATAAGAATTAAATGTAGTTATCAGAGAGTCATTAGAGGAGTTCACATCATCCGATGCATAAGTAAACATCTCTACAGTGTAAGTGCCGCTCTTTTCCAGTCGAAAACTTCCGAAATATATGTTAACTGTATCTAAAGGGGCAACATTCTCAAGTTGGAAAATATCCGTGAACACGATAATTGAGTCTGGGTCGTATATATTCACTCCGCTTTCAAAGGAATAAATGCCCTCTCCGTAGTTCTTAACAGTTCCATTAACTTGAACAAGTGCTCCAGTTGTTGTGTCTGACACAGGACTATTTATTGCATACATCCCTGCGTCATTTTTAACGACTGCTTTCACTAATTTATAACATTTATCAGTTGGCTTTCTACTCCAATAGTTCGAAGTGTCTCCCATGAAACTGTATACAATCCCCAAAGAGTCAGAGCAATCTCTTCTTTCAGCAAAATCTCCTCTGGATATAAAAGGTGTAGGATAGTCCGGAAGTGATATCCATGTTTGGCTCTGTATATCATATTCCCAAACCTCGTTTGTTCCGTCATTATATATACCGCCTATCATATATGCTTTATTATCTTTAATAGCGAGCATATTGCTTGAGTTTTCTGATATGGGCAGTGGTTCTCCCCAGGACCAGTTTATAACAGAGGGGTCAGTGGGGTTTATTTCGCCGATAAGTATGTTAGTATAACGTAAGGAACCATCAGCGCCACCGATGATAAAGATAGAGTCGCCTTTTATGTCTGTTCCTCCGCCATGTAATCTTCTCGGTAGAGAGGTTGCCGGGTGCCAGGAATCAGTTTCCGGATTATAATAGTTGACTTCTTTCCTTGCGGTGTGAGTTGCATCGTAACCGCCTATAAGATAAATCAATGAGTTTCTCCAGGTTACACTACTCGGACGGGCCACCGCGAGAGGAGCCGGCGCTGCCGTAACCCAGTAGTCTCTTTCTATGTTGTAGACTTCATGTGTGTTTATGTGGTTTCCATAATCGTCTTTACCGCATAATACATGTATGTATCCACTCTCTTCTTCGCATCTATCTTTATTACTTGAATCTGAAATCAAGCTATTTCTATACGCAGCTTGGTGCCGACCTCTTTTTACCGGCATTGGTTCTTTGGTCTCCCATGTATTGGTTTTTGGGTCGAACGCAAGACATATATCCATATTGGTTTCGTATCCGCTTGAATCGCCCCCTGTTATAAAGAATAAATCATTGATGGGATCATAGACCGCAACGTGAGTGTGTATTCTGATTCCCGGAGATGGTATACTTTGCCACTCGTAAGCTGATACTACATTAATTAATAAAACAGATAATAGACAAAGCATTTTGCCCTCCTTAGTAAAGTCAGAAAAAATTATATATTTTATTATAATGAATTTTTTCCCAAATGTCAACACGTAAATTTTTGATAGGATGTTCGTTTAAAGATAAATTCTACAATCACTTTTAGTGAATCAATAGAGAATCTACGATTTCTCTGTTCATGGAAGCAACTTCTTTTTCTGTGGCATTACCCTTTTTTGTCCTTACGCTGACTTTTGCGCTTTTATCTTCTCTTTTTTTACTATATCTAACGCATATAGAAGAAGATATGTCTATATCTTCAGGATTTTTACTGTTTTTAAGTAAGGCGATAGGGCTCCCGAACCCCACTCCTTCGATGAGCAGATCGTTTTCCTCTGCAAGGGATTCTATTATTTGGTTTTCCTTTTCGTCTCTTCCAACTACTAATTTTGCTCCGCTTTTAAGTCTGAAATGGCGTCCGAAATGAAGTAATTGTAACTTAAGGGAACTGTCTTCATTATATTCAAACGCATCGCGTAATCTAACAGAAAAATCAAGGTCGGTCAGACAGCACCCGCCGCCGGGAGAGGGATATTCCGTTATACCGAATTCCCGAGCCAGTGCAATCTGAGGTTTTCTACTTCTGCCTTCAAAGGCACAAAGGTTTTCCTTTTTGACCCAGCCTTTTTCTTCGGGAATGGTAGAGGGAAGTAATTTAGCAGAAAGAGGTCGCAGGAGAAGCCCCTCGACACCGGCTTCTTTCTCGATTAATTCCATACTATGCTTTCTTTGACTCATTGGTCTTTGTCCAAGAACTTCGCCGCTGAAGAGGAAAGACACTCCAATTTCTTCCATAAAGATTCGTGCCTTTTTCATTATAAAAATCTTACAATCTATACACGGATTCATGTTTTTTCCGTAGCCATGTTTTGGCTTTTTGACCATTTCTATATAATCTCTTCCGCCGTGAGAGATTTCTATTGGAATATTTAACTTATGGGCAGTTTTTACCGCGTTTATTTGTTTTTCATCTTCAATATAATAAAATGGCAAAATAAAATGAAATGCAATAACATCTATTCCTTGATTTTGAATGAGTTTGGCAGCTAATATGCTATCCAGTCCGTCGGAAAACAAACTTACAGCTTTCATATTACCACCAACAGGTATTTTTTGTTTGTTTTGTAATAAAGTCTCATTTAATTTTACCAATCCACGCAAATAAAATATGAAAATTTAAAAAGCAAAATGAATAAAAAATACAGAGCCCACACAACCTAACACCAGAATATTTAACCATAGAGATCACAGAGTTTTTGTTTATTTTTTTTCTCTGTGTTCTCAGTGTTTTTTTTCTTTTTTAACACAATTATTCCTCTGTGTCCTCTGTGGTAAATGTTTTTTTCTTT
>CAZRYJ010000153.1:0-4488 GCA_964604245.1 uncultured bacterium
CGGTAGAATAATCCACATCAAATACTACAGCGTTAACAGAATCCCACTCTGCAATTTGAATATCATCTCCCCATCTTGTTGACAATGTTTCGAGTTCGCTTCCTTTGACGTCTTCAGAAAACAACACAGAAAACATGAGTAAAAAACAAACAAAAACTACGATATACCTCTTCATAAACACCTCCCTGGTTAAGAGATTTAATAATTTCTTCTCTCTATATATATCTTTTAAGAAGATATATATTCAGCATAAGCGAATTCTGATTTTTTGTCAAGGTATTTTCAGAAGAGACCTCTGGTGTTCTTTTAAATAAAAAGAGGAGATTATTCATAATCTCCTCTTCAATATATCTTTTTTACAGAATTTTATTATTTTATTGCTTTCTCAATCTTGGCTGCGATCGATTCCGGGTCTAGTTCCAAAGCCTTAAAGAGTTCATCGCTATCACCCGAAGGAGAAAAGCCTTTTACTCCATAACTGTATAAGTTAACAGCCTTTCCGCTCCTTGCCAAAAGACTTCCTAAAATACAGGCAAGCCCGCTGGATAATAAATGCTCCTCGTAGGTGAAAACATTCTTATATTCCGCGATAGTATTCACGTCTTTTTCGTCAATTGCAAGAGGACAGGAAACGTTCATGACCGCGATTTCAATACCTTTATCCTTGAGAATTTCTCTTGCGCTAAGAGCAAAGGCAAAAGGATATCCATAAGAAAGAAGTACACCGTCTTTTCCTTCTCTTACCTTATCGATTTTGCCGTACTCAAATTTATAATCTCCTCCGTAAAAAGCATTTCCATTTTCGTCCTCTACTACAGGACTTTTAGCTCTTCCCAGCACAACGGCAACGTTGCTGTCCATTGTCGTTATATAACGCGTAACCCTATCGGTCTGGTTCGGATCAGCGGGAATGATTATCTCAAAATCGGGTATGTTTTTAATCAATCCGATAAAATCGACACACTGGTGAGTTTTCCCGTCCTCTCCGACATTAAGACCGTTATGGGTCGAAACGACACGAAGTTTTGTATTGTTTATCGCGTTTAAACGGTGCTGGTTATACGTCTCATCGAATGAGAAAACTCCGAAATCGGAAAAGAACGTTTGAAAACCGCGAATGGAAAGAACTCCAGAAAGAGTAGCTGTATTATGCTCGCTTACACCATTCTGAATAAAATAATCGGGTCGTTCCTTTGCGAACTTATGAGTTCTTACGGAACTCGCGAGGTCGCAGTCCGTTACTACGATAGTTCCCGGCTCGTTTATTTTTGCCATATCTGCCAGGGCAGTACCGTAAACGTCTCTGTTAGCCGCTTTTTCTCCGACTTTATACTCTACCGGCGTTCCCAAATCCAACTTCGGCAGAGGATAAACGTTTTCGCTTTTCTTAAAAGGCTTCGCTCTCCCGGAAGCCCTTTTCTGAATATATTTATCCACGTCGTTTTCTATGCCTAATTCCTTAAGAGCCCTATCAACTTCTTCTTTCGAAAGGGCTTTACCATGATAGCTTTCGTCGCCCTCTATAAAAGAAGCTCCTTTACACATAACGGTATCTCCGAGAATAGCATAAGGAACCGAAGTATCGTTAATTGCCGTATGTATTGCTTCGTATAATGCTTTAATGTCATGCCCGCATACTTCAAGAACTTTCCAGCCGTCCGCGAGATAATCCTCTTTGATATTTATTGGCATTATATCTTCTACTTTCCCTGATATCTGTCTGTTATTATCGTCTATAACCACAGTAATATTATTACATTTAAATTTCGAAGCAAATCTTCTTCCCTCGGCAACCTGTCCTTTTGCCTGCTCCGCGTCGCTCATGAGAGCGAAAACTCTTGAATTATCGTTTTTAAATTTTTTCGCCATAGCAAAACCGCAGGCTGCGGAAAGACCCTGTCCCAGATTTCCCGTTGACCATACTATCCCGGGCAGATGAGATTCCACGTGTCCTTCATACGGACCGGATATATGCCTGAAAAACGCCAAAATTTCTTCCGTATCAAGGATTCCAAGCCTGCCGAGTATCGAATATACTCCCGGAGAAGTATGCCCGTGACTGACGACTATTTCGTCGTTCGGCATGCCGGCAAGACTATAAACGGTAGTATATATATCGATAGAGGACATCGAACCGCCCGGGTGACCCGACCCTGCAACTGTTGTCATCTTAACAATATCTCCCCTACAAAGTCTTGCTGTTTCTACTAATTTAGATAGTACGTCATCCGAAATGTTTTTACTTTTAAACCTGTATTCTTCTTTTTCTTTTAACCAATTTTTTAAATCATCAAACATTTTGCATCTCCTTAAAGTTTACCTTAATTCTTCTGGAATATATACCCTCTGTTTTGTTTGTCAATGCAAAAAACTAAGAAGAAACCACAAGATTACACAAGATTACCTCCCAAGCCCCCCAAAAATTATTATCACACAGAGCCACAGAGGATTCAGAGAAAACAAATGTTGTTTTTCTTAACTCCACACTACCAAAGAATTAGCCACGGATTTTTTTGTTGTTTTAACTAAATTCTACCCCCCAAATCCAAGATTCTGAAGAGTCAGGTTGACAAAAACAAAAAACTTGCTAAAATCCTTAAAAGAATATTGGGGGGGGACCAAACAATTAGAGACATATGCGAGTAATATCAAAAACAAGCGGCTTATCTAAAATTGTATTCGAATTAATTATGAAAAACAATATAACCCTCTTGATATTATCATTGAGTGCAATCACTCTTTTCTCGCAAGATACTATCATGAGACAAAACACAACTCATCGGATAAGCATAAAATCCGGTTTTTATAAATATTCCACCCGAGATAATGTTTATTCGCCACTTATATATACAGGGTTAAGTTTTCCTGTAAATCTGGAATACTTTAACAACAAGGAGAACAGCAATTATACAATATATTTTCAATATACTAACACGAAGCTATCTTCTTCAATCACCCAAAAAACTTATGATGGTGAGTATGTTGCTAATTATTTTGAATTTATAAATGCAAAATTAGAATTTAGTTATTTGAGACAGTACAAATCTTATTCAAATTGGGATTTGAACATCGGAGGGTCCTGGGAAAATTTTGTTTTATATAAAAATCAAGTTCTTGTATACGACAACACGCAGTGGGCTCTTGATGTTTTTTCAAATATAAAATTGGCTTTGAATATTCAGAAAGAAATACAGGGGAAAAACCTTTTGCAGTTTAAATTTTCGTATCCTTTAGTTTCTTATGTTATTGGAAGAGTCTATGCACCGCAGCACCTACCTGAAAAATTGTTAAAATATGACAATTTGTCCATGATAAATATATTAAAAAGCGGAGATTTCCTCACCATCAACAACTTCGTCAATTTTGAATTTAATGCGAAATACTTTATGCGTTTAGGTAACAGATACGATTTGTACACCGAATACGGCTTTCAATACTACAGATACCCGAAAATGAATATTGTAAAAAATGCAATGCACAGTTTACTTATCGGGATAACATTGAAATTATAAGAAAAATGCGTTTCACTAAATACCTCTTATTTGTTATATTGATAATTAGCTGCGAAAAGCTTTTTATTGAGAAGGATCCGGCAAATGATCCGGAATCTAACTTCGAGATACTGTGGGATACATTTGATAGACATTATGCTCTATTCGTTATAAAAAATATAGATTGGGATTCATTATATAATGTCTACAGGCCTCAGGTGAGCCAGAATACAACTCCCCAGCAATTATATAATATATTGTTCAATATGATGCTTGAGTTAGAAGATAGCCATGTAGATATTTATCCTGATTTTGATGCGCCGAGCGGATATGATCAACTTGAGGGATATCCTGAAAATTCGCCAGAAAATGCAGATAATTACTTATCCAACATACAAAGAACGGACAAATTTCTATATGGAAATATTACCGGTTCTGAACTGGGATACATAAGAATATTTGATTTTGAAGGAGATGTGAACCCGTTTAATCCTGATGACGAAAATGAGGATTTTAAAAGAATAGATGAGATCTTAATTGAATTGCAGGATAAAGAAGGTTTAGTTATTGACGTAAGATCGAATGAAGGAGGCAATGATTTTAACAGTATGACAGTTGCTGCAAGATTTGCAGACGAAAAACAAATTTTTGAATATATTAACTGGAGAAACGGCGAAGAATATGATGATATAATTTCGAAAGAAAGATATATAGAGCCAAAAGGGGTAATTATTTATACTAAACCTATAGCTGTTTTAATAAACCGAGGAACTCATAGTGCCGCAGAGGGTTTTGTAGATATGATGAAACTGTTCCCACAAGTTACATTAATAGGAGGAAATACTGGAGGGGGCTTTGGCGGTGGATCGTTTTTCGAACTACCTAACGGCTGGACTTATCGCTTAACAACAAGTTATTCGCTTGACGCCGAGGGTAATTGTTTTGGCAGCATTGGTATTTCTCCGGATATTGAAGTTACGATATCTGAGGCTGATGC
>CAZRYJ010000154.1:0-4439 GCA_964604245.1 uncultured bacterium
TAATTGTAGAATATCTTTTTTATTGGTTTTATCTTTTTGTTTCTTACTCGGAATGGCGACAAAGGCGGAAGTGGAGAATTTGGAGAAAGAAGCTAAGCCGGTATCTACGGCGATTAAGGGTGGAAAGGCTTTTGTAGATGAAGAAATTCCTTTAATTAAACCCGAAGAAGAACCGGCTTTATACAGAACCGAAATAAAGCAAATAACTCCGAATTCCGGAATAGCAACCGGACATGTTATCGCTTATGGTCATTATATTAAACCGCCATATAAGTTGGAAGTAAGAGAAGACACATTATTATTTTTGAATGGATTGCGGATTTATCCATGTTTGATTAACTTAAAAGTTCGCGCCGAAGAAGAAAGGAAAATTGATGAAAAATATAAAGTAGCTGATATGGAAGCTATTTCTGTTTTTGAGCGGCAAGAGATTTTATTTGATAAAATACGTACAGTATACTATGAGATTACCCCTATAGAAGGAAGAGAAAAAGCTATCGATTCTATACTTGATTTGATAAAGCAAGATTCTATTGTTAATGTGGTTGATACAAACCGTTGGGAACAAAATGGGTTTACCTTAGATGTTGAATATTATTTGCCTGGATATTGTGAGCCTCCAGACCCCCCATGTTTTTTATCAATTGAATTTCGTGTTGATTCATCTCGTAAGCTTTCTCCATATTTTAAGAAAAGAGTAAAAGAAAGAGCAATAGATGAAAAAGTACGTTTAGGGAAAGATTTAAAAGAAAATAAAACGATAATTTGTACTTCTTTTAATCAAGCTATAAATACATATAAGGAGTCTGACTTCTGGGAGATCTTAGAAATATTAAAGTCCAAAGAATTTTCCTTAAATAAAAAGTTGGAAAAACTGTTTTCGATTGCTGCTGTCGTAAATGGTAAGGAGTTAATTTACAATTTTGAGCCTACGGAGTGGCCTCTTAATAGGAAATCAGAGGATTAGCTTATGGTAAAAATAAGACCAATACTAATATTCTTGTTATGTTTTACTTTCAAAAGCATAACACTTTTAGCCGTAAATCCTCCTCAAATACCTGAAGGGATTGATGGACTCTGTTTTGTACCTGCGAATACAGAAGGTGTTGAACATCAAGTTGGTGCCGAGGTGATGCCTATATTGGTATATCACGGATATACTTATGAAAGTTGGCTCGGAGGTGATCCTCTCTCATCAAGTAACCCTAAAGTAGTTGATTTTATGGATTTAATGAAAAAGAGATTTTCGTTTATTGTGATTATAACGCAAGGTCTTCATAGTAAGAAAGGTTGGCTTATCATGGAGTATTTTAATACTAGGGATGATGTTTTAAAAAAAATAATAGATGGGATGCGGATTAACGCAGATGGACAGGATAACAATAGTTGACATTTATATGAAATTTCATAAAATATTAAGAAATGTTAGAGGGTGGTCTGAGGAATATTATTTGACCGCTCGACTAATTAACTAATAACTAAATATTAAGGAGGTTTTAAATGTTTAATCGTAAAATATCTTTTTTATTGGTTTTATCTTTTTGTTTTTTACTCGGAATGGCGACGAAGGCGGAAGTGGAGAATTTGGAGAGGGATAAGGAGGCGGTAACGGATTCTACAACTACTGTGTCTGATAAGGGTTATAGGATTGAGGTTGGGAAGGTGAAATTACGGGGAGAAGAAAGGAAAGAAATTCGTTTTATTTCTCCTGATGGAAATGTGGTTAAGACTCTTGAAAAGTATTGGTATAAGGAAAATGTTAGTAAAACAAAAGGAAAATGGATTACAGAGATTAATCATGTGGCTGGGGTTGCGGAGAAGAAAAATGCGGTGCTTTTATGGGAATGTAAGTACAGTACTAATTATGATCCTCGAGGGAAAGAAGGTCCTTATGGTTTGAAGAAAGATTATAAGGTTAAAGTTTTAAACAGCAGGGGGGAAGAGAGTTTATTTGAAAGCTTTACAGCATATCCTACCGGAGCTTTAGCTATACCTTTCTGGAGTACTGGAATATCAAGAGACGGAAGTACAATATATGTATATTACAGGGATAGTTCAGACGTATTTCATGTTGAGATTTACGATACAATGGGTAAAAAGCTTGCGTCTGCGACATATCCACATGAGTTTAAAGCGGATATGCAAATTTCTCCTGATGGTAAGATATTTGGAGCAGAGACTTTCAAGAAAGGGGAAGGTAAACACCTCTTCTTCCTCAATGTGGAAACAGGAGAAACCAAATTGGTGAAGGCTGAGGGGGATAAGGATGGTGGGAAGTGGAATGTAATTATAGCAAGATTAGCAGATAATAAAAGGATTGTATTGTGGGATAATGAAGGGATACGAGGTTCGGTAACAATAAACTTTGATGAACTCACTGATGATATTACATCACGTTTTAATACAAAATAAGGATAGATGAAAAATGAGGAAGACAGTAATAATTTTCATTTTAGCTTTGAGCGTTTTTGCGCAGACTCTTGAACCACCTGTTAATGGGGATATAGTCTCAGATTTTGGCCCCCGGAATTTGGATGGTTATGACTGGCATGAGGGAGTGGATTATGATGGGGTTATATGGACTGATTTAGTTGAAGCAGTTGAGGGAGGAAACATTGGAGGGATTGACTATGAAAGGGGTGGTGCGGGATGGTATATAAGGATTCAGGGGAGTTTAGGTAGATGGACATATATGCATCTTTTTGAGAATGATCCGGATAACAACCCCATCTCTCCGGATAATAGTTGGGAGGCGGTAGAGGCAACATTGGTAACACCTAATAATCCTCAAGACTCAAGTTCTCAGTATGTATTTATTTTGTGGGTTAATAGAGAAAGCGGTGAAGCAAGTAAGGTGTTATCTCCTGTTGGAAATAAGTGGGTCCACTGGGAAGACAATGATTACCTGAGCTATCAAAACGGCGATACTCTTTTAACTCAAGATAGTGTTGGTGCTAGTGAAGTTATAGGTCCCTTGGGGATTTCCGGTAGGGTTACGGGAGACCATGTGCATATAGCTTTGAATTCTCCTGATAGACGTTACGATATCAATCCCCTTTATCACATTATACATGACAATCCCAACTACACACTCAACATTATTCAACCAACGGCTAATGACACTTTTTTTCATCGTCCCGGAGTTGCTGAAGCGCAACAGGAAGATGAAATAATACAGGTTAATATTAATTCAACTGCCGGATTAGATTTAGATAGAGGGTACGTTTATTTGTTTGATCCTGATGAATCCCATACTTTCGACAGTACGCATTTATATGCAAAAATTATTTACGGAGGATTACCGCCGAATATAGAACCTGCAGAACCCTATCCCGGAAGGATAATCAATGATGGTGAGGCGAGGAGAGGTTTGCCAACAAGAACAGGGATAGACCCTCAGACTGACACTTGCGGTTATGATAATTTTTATTTTATTGGAGGATTTTCTGAAGATAATTTTCAATTTAATTCAAAAATCAATAAGGCAGGAACCAGAGACGCGCTTTTGAATAAGTGGGCATCCGCTGATAATAAAGTGGCCAAATTCAAAGATGGGTGGAAAGATATGGTGATAAGAGCGCACAGTATTAGAGACACGATTTTTCCTGAAGAAAGACGAATCCTTCTCGATAATTTTGTTCCATATGTTTATGCTGTTATGGCAATAAGAGGCAGTGAAGTGGTTTATAACGCAATGTGGCTGCTTAATGCTACTCAGGATAGTTTAAAATTAGATGAAAGAATTAATAAAAATATTTCTCCCGGTGATACACTTAAATTTAAAATATATTTTTCGGAAGTGATGGATACTAATGTGACATCCGTAAAACTTAGAAAATCATCCAAAGAATTGGATATTGATGAGGATGATAAATGGATTGATGAAATGACATGGGAGGGGAGTGTGACTATTCCTGAAGATGATGAGGATTGGAAAGAAGGCAAGGCGGTGATAAACATTAGGTGCAGAGATTTAGCAGGGCATTTACCGGATAGAAGTCCTGGAAGTATAGCAAGACGTGATGAGGATAGTACCTGGCAAAACTACGATGAAGGAACCGATATAAATCATGAGTTGTATATAGGTGAGGCTCCGATTGTAAAATCAACCGATCCCTCCGATAATGCAAGGGATGTTTCCATAGATAAAAATCCTCTTTCCATCATATTTTCTAAGTCAATGGAACAAACTGCGACCCAGGATGCGGTTTCAATTGTTTCGGAGAAAGGGGATTCTATTTCCTTTACTCCTTCCTGGAAGGATACTGTAACCCTTGAACTTATACCTTCAGATACTTTTGATTACTGTACGGAGTATACGGGTACTGTTACGGATTCAGCGATGAGTACGGATAGTGTAAAACTCGATGGTAACAATGACGGGGATGCCGGAGATGATTATATTTTCTCCTTTACAACTGAACCCCCCCCTCTCCGTC
>CAZRYJ010000155.1:0-4328 GCA_964604245.1 uncultured bacterium
GGCACGTATTTTCTTCCACGGATATGGTCCATTGGACCGACAGAGGCGCATGTCTCTCTGCTAAGGATTTTTCGTGGGCTGGCGATCATGCTTATGCCGGGCAATGCGTTTATCGTGATGGTAAGTTCTATTGGTACGTGCCAATGGGACACAAAAAAGATAGTTCAAGCAACGGCGGCTTTGCCATAGGCGTAGCGGCGTCCTCCTCCCCAACCGGTCCCTTTACCGATGCTATTGGTAAAGCGCTAATTACCAACGAGATGACAACCGATAAAACGCATTCCTGGGACGATATTGATCCAACCGTATTTATAGATGATGATGGCCAGGCGTATCTTTACTGGGGCAATAAAAGCTGCAGATATGTAAAACTTAAAGCCAACATGATCGAGCTGGATGGCCCCATCTCTGTTGTTACTCTAGATAATTTTGAGGAGGCACCCTGGCTTTACAAGCGGAATGGTACCTATTATCTCGTTTATGCAGCTTTGTTTCCGGAATATATCGATTATGCAACATCTAACAGCCCGACAGGCCCATGGACTTACCGCGGCCGAATTGCCGATACAGCATATAATAGCACCACCATCCACCCGGCAATTATAGATTATCATGGTGATTCATATCTCTTTTACCATAACGGTGCACTCCCCACTGGCGGCGACTATCGGCGTTCTATATGTCTCGACTACCTCTATTACGATTCCAACGGTACAATAAAGAAAGTAACACAAACAACTAATGGTGTGAAAGCTGTTAAATAGAAAAAAGCGTACAAATGGAGGACTGTGCTTGACATTGTGACATTATACTACTCAAAGTCTCCTATCTTACAAAATTTCGAAAACAAGAAAAAGGAGAACTATCAATTCTGAATTATTAATTTTGAATGATGAATTGCCCCACTACACCAAAAGCTTAGAACGAGGGGATAAAACTTTCAATTTAAAAAGAAAAGTCACAAAATCTTATATTGACAGAGATAAGATTTCCTTTATACTTCTAATATGCGAGTTAAGAGAATATATAGATAACATGTTGATGGATATGAAATCACCTAGAATTGTTAAAATATGTTTATACGGCTTGACAATAGAATATTTGCGATTGTTGTTAGCAGTTACTGAAAACTATTATAATGGAAATTTTAATAACAGAAATATTTAAATAAAGGATTTTAAAAATGAGAAAATTTGTTTTAACACTTGTTATCGGATTTTGGGTAGGTAATTCATTCGCCCAAAATAAAGTAATTATTAATGCCGATTCGGCTAAAACACAGATAAGTAAGCATATTTACGGACACTTCGCTGAACATATCGGCGGAGTTATATACGACGGAATATATGTCGGCGAAGACAACGCAAACATCCCCAATACGGCCGGGGTGCGCAATGATGTAATACAGGCTCTTAAAGATTTGAACATCCCAAACTTACGATGGCCCGGAGGGTGTTTTGCAGATACTTATCATTGGAAAGATGCTATTGGTCCTAAACACGAAAGAAAGCATATCGAAAATTTATCCTGGGGCAATTACCGTGAGGATAACAGTTTCGGCACACATGAGTTTCTCAATTTGTGCGAACTGCTTGGTGCTGAGCCGTATTTGGCTGTAAATATGAATACAGGCAGTGTACAGGAAGCCGTTGAGTGGGTGCAATATACAAATCATGCAAATGGAACCAGCTATCTAACCGATCTCCGAGAGAATTATGGACGCAGCAAACCCTGGAATGTTAAATATTGGGGAATCGGCAACGAATCCTGGGATTGCGGAGGTCATATGTCCGTAGACTACTATATCAATCTATATAAGCGATACGCTACAGCCATGACGAACTACTTCAACACCGAAAACCTTTTTAGAATCGCCGTAGGCCCAGGCTTACCCGACTATGACTGGACTGAGAAAATCATGAAAAACATCCCCCCCAGACGTTTTGAGGGGGTATCTATCCATCATTATGCTGTTAATTGGGACCACAAAAGCTCATCTTATGCGTTTACGGATGAGGAATATTTTACCACTATGGAAAAAGCCTGGTTTATGGAGGAATTTATAACGACCAACAGCGAAGTGATGGATAAATACGATCCTGAAAAAAGGGTAGCTTTAATCGTGGATGAATGGGGAGGTTGGTACAACCCTGCCCCCGGGGGGAAAGGCGCACTGTATCAGCAAAATACCATTCGGGATGCCATGATTGCAGGACTCACACTCAATATTTTCAACAATCATGCAGACCGTGTCAGAATGGCCAATCTGGCTCAGACAGTCAATGCGCTTCAGTCGGTCATTCTGACCGAAGAGGAAAAGATGATTCTGACCCCGACTTATCATGTTATGGAAATGTACAAAGTTCATCAGGATGCCCTTCTAGCGCCAGCTCAGGTTACTTCTGAAGACTTTGTTCTGGGAGACAGAAAACTTCAGGCTGTTTCCGTTTCAGCTTCGGTAAACAAGTCGGATGAAATGCACATTTCATTAACTAACATCGATAATAAAAATAACCAGAAAGTAGAAATATCTTTAAAAGGTTATAAGCCCAAAAATGTTACAGGCAGAATATTGACTTCCGTTAAAGTTCAGGAACATAACACATTCGAGAATCCTTCGAATGTTGTTCCCAAAAGTTTCAATAAAACAACATTTTCAGGTGATAATTTAATTGTAAACATGCCTCCTAATTCTGTCGTCGTTCTAAAACTGAATAAACAATAACAAAGTATTAACGGGGCAGATCTTGAAATATGAAACGAGTGATTTGTTCGAGAATCTCAAAAATAAGAAAAAGGATACATAAGTCCAATGTCCAAAGTCGGCAGTTCAAAGTCTACCTATCCACCCCCTATGATAAAAAAACAAAAAATCAAAACAAAAATTGTTTTAGAAAACTTAAAAGCCGGTTCGAACTTTATTTTAAAAAATTGGCAATACTACAAAAGGATTAAGGATTGAAGGGAACAAGGATTAAGAACAAACATCTTAACCTTACTTTGATTTTATTTATTCTTTTTTTGTTACAACCGGCAATATCGCCCTTTTTAGTTAAGTGTCGCCGAAAATCTTACTCCTATGCTGTATCCATTCCAATTTTCTTCGATTTCTTCCGAGTCCTGAACAGAATGATAACCGACCGCACCAGCTACTCCAAGGCCCCAACTACCACCAACCCACCATTCTTTTCCCAGAGTTAAATCTATCATCAGACCCATTTCCGTATTACTAGTACTCCCTCCTGCATCCAGCGTCAAATTTCCCAACCCTACGGATGGTGAGATATAAATATTGGCCGGCATTATGTAGTAAGTTAGTCCAACCCCAAGCCCGGAAAGCATGAGGTAACCATCTATCTCTCCCGAACCTCCTCCTATCTCTAAAGTAGGGTTCATTATAGACCAACCAAATAAAGACCCATGCAAAGCAAAGTTATCAGAGACTACAGCCCCGATAGCAAAGTTAATATCTCCGGGAACACCGTAATATTTCATGATTGCGGGATCCCCCAACTCCGTCTGAGCATAACCGTAACCAGCCGATAATCGCAGGAAAAAACCGCCCGCATGGTCGCGAGGACCTGCAAACACTTCTGTCACTGACATAGCCAGGATAATAAGAGAGACCCATATCACTTTCTTACCCAACAAATGTTTTTTCATAACTTACCTCCTTTTTGATATTAAAAAATTTAATAAATTTTGCTTTTTCCATACAATCCTAAATTAGCACTTTAAGTATAAAGATAAAAACACCTAAAATCAAGGTTTTTTTTTATAAAAAAACCGGTTTGATTTTTCTTTAGAAAAACGCACGCTTTGGCGGCGACTTTGTTTTAAAAAATAAGTAGAACAACAAAGGGATCAAGGGGTCAAGCACCTTACAACCCCCCTCTTGATTTTATTTCTTCTTTTTCTTCAAAATCTTTAAATTCTTCTCTTTAGGGAGGGGCGGTCGGCGGTGCTCGGCTTGACATTTATCTATAATTATTGCATAATTATAGATAGAACAGAGGATTTACAGGGTTTATCCAGAAATTGCGTAGAATATTATCTTGTAACCTTGAACTTTACAATTAAATAGTAATAAGGAATAAAATCCATGATAAATAACTTTAAAGCAAAAAACTCAATATTAATCGTTTACTGTTGTTTAGCATTTTTGGTTTTTTCTCATGAAGCGCTATCACAGGAAGTAAATCCCCTACCCTTTGCGGCAAACTGGGAGGATGGTCACAATAACCAACTAACTGGTTTTAGTCCTGAATGGCAGATAGATAAGATTGAGAAAGGGCACAATATACTATTGAGCTTTACGTATTATTTTA
>CAZRYJ010000156.1:0-4322 GCA_964604245.1 uncultured bacterium
TAAAGCTGACTTCTCGTTTTGGTAATATTAAGGCAAATTTGAAGGGTGCTTACTCGATTATTAATTCCCTTTCCCCATACGCCTGGGGAGATCAAGAAGGTAACAATGATTATCTCCACGGGAATAACGGACAGGTTTACCTCAGAGGTGGGATGGATATGCTCGTCCCAATTGAGGATGCAGATCGGGATGGGAGGTGGCACGGTGGTGATAAATTGAGTCTCTCACACCTCTACAGAGCAAATTCGTTAACTCCGATAGATATTTATTCCAGAGTGTACGGTATTACGCTGCAGCATGCTTTGTCCGAGAATACTTTTTATGATGTAAGGTTGACCTATATACGCAGTAATAATGAAGCTCAATTTTATTATGATGTGCCTGTTCGTATGGGGGGAGATACAGTGGTTCTATGGTTCGGAGATACGATAATAGGAAGTAAATATGCTGTTGATAACATACCGTTTGGATGGGCTGATCCAGATGAGGAAGAAAACACTATTAAGGATGGAGGTGGCATGGAATATGGAGCTGTCCATCAGCTTGGAACCTGGAATACTTCCTGGTCTCAAACTTATAATGCTAGCTTTGATTTAACCTCACAGTTAAATAAGTACAATCAGATAAAACTCGGTTTTTCGTTTCAATACGATAAATTGTATGAATTTTGGATTGCTAATGACGGTTGGGTTTGGCCGCCGGATACCATACCTGTAACTGAGTTTTCAGGTCAGCAGTATTCCTATAATAACTATGATGCATTTCCTATCCTTACAGGCGGCTATATTCAGGATAAGATTGAATTCGAAGGAATGTTCGCCAATTTCGGTTTGAGGTTTGATTACTCGGATCCAAAAATCCAGTGGCCTACGATTGAAGAGAGATATTCATTGTTTTTTTCTAATTACTTGAAAGATTCTTTGTTTACTCAGGCTCCTCTGGAAGATGTGGGTGCGCTCTTTAAGATAAGTCCTCGTCTTGGAATTTCATTTCCTGTACTGGAGAGAAGCAAGTTGTTCTTCAATTATGGACATTTTTACTCCCTGCCGCCCAACGAGCAGAGATATAAGATTAACTGGGGTGAATATAAGAATCCGGTTGTTTTCCTGGGGAATCCGGCTCTGGAAATGGAGAGGACAATTTCTTATGAGGTAGGTTTCGAAAGCAGTATAGCCAACACTTATCTGGCAAGGGTTTCGGGTTACTATAAGGATACAGATAATGAGTTTGGCGAGGTTAGATACACAAGTTATTACGGAGATGTTGATTATAAAACGGTCGAAAATACCGGGTATGGTGATACGAAGGGTTTTGAATTAGAGTTCAGAAAGACTCATGGAAGATTTTTTACAGGTTGGGTAAATTACGATTATAGGGTGCAGACATCAGGAAGAATTGGATTGTTGCAAAATTATGAGGATCCGCTATTGCAGCAAACTGCAACGTCGGTAGAACCCGAAGAGGATAGACCCCTTCCTAGACCCGTTTTCAGGGCACAACTTACATTATCGGCGCCTCAGGATTGGGGAATATTTTTAGGTGGTTATAATCTTTCCTGTATGTATAGCTGGAGAACAGGTTACTATGACATGTTTAATCCTTTTGGTGAGGATTGGGATGAGGTGTTACAAGACAATATTCGATGGCCGGATGAACGTAGTATGGATTTGAGTATAAACAAGAATCTTTCCATCGGAGGGGTTGTGGCTAGTCTGTTTATGGATGTGCACAATGTTTTTGGCTGGGGGACTCTATCCAGTCAGGGCTTTGACCCTGCAGTTGTTACTGACCGAGCGGATTATCTGGGTTCCCTTCATCTCGATATCTATAATGAGGAACCGTTTCTCAGCGATCCGTATATAAATGGTCCTGCAGAAGGAGAAAAAGAGGATCGAATTGGAGATTTAAGAAGTGAAGGAAAACCATATATAAATAATCCGAATAGAGAATTCCTTTGGTACCTTGATCGTAGATACGTGCAGTTTGGATTAAGGTTCTCTTTTTAGAGGAAAGGGAGGTTATTGAAAATGAGACATAAGAAATTATTAATATTACTGCTGGTCTTTTTTTCCGTGAGCACTGTCCATGCTCAGCTTTACAAAATAATTAATGTTGGAAAAACGGAAGCCCGGATATATGACCACGGCTGTCAGAGTGAAGATGTTTTTGATCATGGGATGGTCACTTACTTTAGAGGCAGTTACGTTACCATTGATGATATTAGCAACATGTGGCCGGGAGGACTTCTTAAGAATGCCGGATTATTTTTCGGTGCTCGAAACTGGACGGATGCAACCGGATATACCTGGGATGCTCATATTACGGGACACTGCGCTCGTAAACGTGCCAATAACAATTATCAATTTGCTGTTCGGGATGACGAAGGTTATTCTATACGCAGGTATATGAGATATCCTCCTCCGCAGATAATTGTGGATGAAATGCATCTGGAAGCTCCGTTTCCTATGTTTGGAGATGAAATTGCGCCAGAGAAAATATGGGGAACTGCCGATATAATGATTGAGTCCAATGTCAGGATGAACATGGGTCTGGATGTCAAACAGAGAGTGTTAGCCTGGAGCCAGCCCGGACATGACGATTATGTAATATGGGACTGGACATTTGTAAATACGGGAAATGTTAATGCGAATGATGCCATCGAACTTCCGGAACAGACATTAGAGGATGTTTATATTACCAGAGTTACCGAGGCTATGCCAAACGGTACCGGGAGCAATAAAGTATTCCCTACCTGGGCAGGAACAACGGAAGATCATAATACAAATGGTTCCTATCCTCAGAACGACGATTCGCTTCGGATTTCATATGTTACTCCTCTTAGAGCAGGGGGTGCAGGTTATGATAGTTATGGTAAAAAACCCAGTACAGAGAGGACTCTTCTGGACGGAGCCCGTTTTGGAGGTACGGCGGTTTTATTCGCTCCTAAAGCATGCGATGTTCCTCAGAATTATCCCATTGCGAACATTGCTGCGAGTAATGACCCGGCTCAGCCAAGTATGCATACAAGTCTGCTGGCGGGGCCCAGCTGGATTGTATGGACTTTTCCCGGAATGGACAGCGCGGATTACTATGAGTCTTATGAAAACATGGTGATGGGAGTATTTGGTATTGACTCGACAGATCCGAATTTTCAAGATGCTTATTATATGGATAGTCTTTATGATGTTTACGATACTACTGCCAGCGGCGCAAAGACTCATTATGAGCAGCCTCTGGATAGATGGGGAGAGCTGTTGTCGAAGGGGTTGACATATGTCTATGCCGGAGATATCTCGTATATGAGGTTTGATGTGCAGAGTCATCTTTCTATAGGACCTTACCAGATGGAATTCGGGGATACCTTGAGGTATGTATATGCTCATGTAGGTGGGGCAATAAACCGGAAGAATTCATACCTTGCCGGGGAAGCGTGGTATAATAATGAGGCCGCTTCTTACAGCTGGCTATCAGATTTAGATTCAGCTACAATGGTGGAAGAGTTGAGGATGAGAGATCCTATATTCGATAGATTTTTTGGTACAAGTCCAGGCATAGAACCTACACCTAATTTTAATGATATAGCTAAGGACCTGATGGTGGCGACAGGCAAGGATTCCCTTTTCAACAACGGGATGAACGCACAGCGAAACTTTAACATGAATTATAATATACCTACGTCTCCTGCACCTCCTTACGTTTTTAAAGTTGACTCGCGACCCGATATGGTAGAGTTGGAATGGCAGTATGACCCTGCTTTTGCTTATGAACCTGAACTCTCGGAAATTGCAGGGTTTAAAATCTACAGGGCTTCAGGTGGATATGTATATGAGAAGCAAGGAACGATAATTACCGGTGACTGGCAATTGATCGACTCTGTTGATGGGAGTTTAAGGCGATATGAAGATACGGATGTTACCCCGGGTTTTGATTATTATTACGCGCTTACAGCCGTTAGCAACGCAGGAGTAGAAAGCGGAATATTTTTGACAATGACCACTAAGGCGGCAATTTTGAAGACTTATCCGGGAACCAGTCTTGATTCCATCAGAGTTGTCCCGAATCCTTTGAATGTTAATGCCATAGGAAGATACGCGGAAGGTGGGGGAAATAAACTTACCTTTGTTAACTTACCTGGTGAATGTACAATTACGATCTTGACCGAATCGGGGAGACTGGTGACAACTATAAAGCATGATGATGGCTCCGGAATTCAAAAATGGGCAGCTCGTGGTGAATATCTGGTTACGGACGGCGATCAAAGACCTGTGAGCGGTATTTATATTGCTCATATAAGAACTCCTGATGGGAAAAGCATTTCCCGC
>CAZRYJ010000157.1:0-4283 GCA_964604245.1 uncultured bacterium
AGCAGTTGTATTTTTTAAAATTCGACCTAATAAATCTGCTGCATTATACCTTAAAGACGGATCTTCTGATTTATCCAAGAGGAAATCAATCATCGGTCCTATCACTGCTAGCTCTTTAGAAAAACCCAATTCGCTCATCATGATTTTCCTTAATTCCACATTTCTATTTTTATCCTTAGCTACATCATAAATAGCCGGCAATGCATCTTTACCTAATTCATCCAACTTTTTTATTAATCTTACTGCAGACAGATTCCAACCAATTGCTTCATAATCTCCCTTTGCTTTTTTACATATTTCTTCTAACTCATTTGCAATCTTGTATACCTTATCATCTATTTTCTTGCTCCTCTGCCAGTTGCTCAAAGGTATTATTTCATCATTTCCAGCCTCAGCAGTTGCAGAATCTGCTATTGTCTCCTTAGTAGCTTCTTTCTCCAAATTCTCAACCTCCGCCTTTGTCGCCATTCCGAGTAAGAAACAAAAAGATAAAACTAATAAAAAAGATATTCTAAACATATAAAAACCTCCTATAGGGTTGATGGGTAAATGCGTTAGAGCGTTGGCGTGTCGCCCAAAAACCAAATCCCCTTTTAAATTTCATCTGAAATCTTAAAATAATTCATATTAATTATTAACCTTTTCTAAAATCCTGTTAATCTTGTTAATCCTGTCTAAATATCTGGTTGGGAGACGGGTTTTAAACAATAATAAATCCTGTCAATCTGCGTTTATCTGCGTTCTATTCTTCTAGCGCCTCCGTGGCTAATTCAATCAGACTCCAGATAGTTCTCGATTAAAAATATCAGGTCTGTTTTGAGATTCTTTTTAACCCACTTCTTTTGTTCCGTATCCAAAACCTCACCAAGTCCCTGTAATATATAAGTTTCGTTTATTTTCTTTACCTGTTCAATGCAATCTTTTAGATAATCTTTAATTTTCTTTTTTGTCCTTAATTCTACTATTTCTCTATTAATTTTCCAGTTACCTTTAAAGAAAAACCATAAATCAAAAAGATCTCTGTTGGCGATACCACTTCTATCAAGAAAAGCAACAAGTTTATGGGCAAAAATGTCCTTTTGTGCCATTACCAGCATTGGGATTCCGAGGTAATTTTTTACCTCATAATTATCAGGGAATTCTCTTTTGGAAATCTCAACCTTTATATTCGCAGCATCTTCCCCATACGAAAGCAGAAAAAATATCGTATATCTTTTTTCTCTTGCGACTTTAACACTTCCGTATTCTTTAAGAATGATTTTCATTCGCTCAAAAACCAAATCCTTCTTTCCGGATTCCAAAAGATTAAAATCCAGGTCAATAGAAAATCTAGGTAAATTATGAAAAAGATACGCGGCGGTTCCACCCTTAAAACCTATAATAGAAGAAATCTCCCTGTCGGAATAAATGTCTTTTAGAATTTGAACCAGTATATATTTATGATTTTGAATATTAAGCATCCTATATAATATCCTTGACTTTTTCTTTTAGAATCTTGGATTGGTAAATACCAATCATCTTTAATACAATATCCATATCCAGGATATCCGTATTATCAAAATAATAGTCTTTATAAAGATATAATGCATCAAGAAAGGCTCTTTCCTTTGTAGCTATAGCATACCCTCCTTTCAATTCTACCCCCTCTTTGTTTATCAATATATCCTCTTTGATTCTGCGATATTGAATTCCACGATTATCAACTTCAATCTTCCGGCTCAAATAAGAAACCGCAAAGATAGTTTCGTATTTCTGAAAAATCACCCCCTCTCTCTCCAGAACAGTTTCCAAACTAATATAAGAAGGAGTATAAATCCTCACCGCAAGCTCCAAAGGATTGTATCCTCTTTTCGCGTAAACACCCTTCCTTAAACTTAATAACTTCCCTGTTTTTACATAATAATGTATCCTAGCCTTCAAATTATCACGATTTGAATCCCCTAAAAGCAAGGCTATTTCATTTACCGTGAAAACAGTATTCTCAGATTGATATAAACTTAAAACAAAATCCTTATTCTTACTCATATACATACACCATAAACCAGAAGTAATAAATATTATTACTATCAGTTTACGTTTTTTGGGTGTTTTGTCAAGAGGTATAGTTCCGTCTCTTTGTGGTTATTTTAGTCTCGTATTACGGGTTTCGAGTTTTGTGTTTCGAGTAAAAAAACATTAAAAAAATCCTGTCAATCTTGTTAATCCTGTCTGAATATCTGAAGATGTGGGTTGGGTTTTAGTTTTTTACTAATTTACCAATCAACTAATTAACTAATTTACTATTTTGAGGCTCTGTGTCTCAGTGTAAGAATTAGGTTTTAGGTCTTCGGTATTAGGTTTTAGCTTTTAGTTAAAACAACATTTTTTTATTCGTGCTATTCGTGTAATTCGTTGTTACTCTCAGTTTTGGTGTGTGTTGGGTTTTAAACGACAAAAATATTTCGTGTATTTGGTGTATTTCGTGGTTAAATATTTTTTCTCTGTGCCTCCCTGTGAGATTTTTCTTACTTGACATTATAATTATAATCTGTATAATTTTAAAGTAAGCCAACTTAAGTGAAAGGAGGGATTACGAAAAGGGTATTAATCTTAACTGTTTTTAATCTGTTTTCCGCTTTTTTTCTCTCAGCGGATAACTTGCTCGTTAACCCGGAATTCGAATTTTGGACAGGGGACGTCCCTGATAACTGGACATATAGCTCAGGTATTACCGTTTTCAGGGAAGATGGAATCGTCCACGGGGGCGATTTTAGCCTTAAGGATTCTCTCACTACACAAACGCAAAAAAAAGCCGATCTAATAAGCGACCCCATCGAAGTTTCTCCGGGGGCGATCTGTACTCTAAAGGTATGGGTCTATGACAATGACCCTGCCGGCAAGCTCAGGCTGTCAGTTTTTTGGAGTCCATGTGATTCGAATTATGGTTCCTATTCGGTTGACAGCGCGCTCTGGCAGCAACTCGAGATGGTGGTAAGTGCTCCTTTCAACGCCGACTCGGCAAAACTCGCTATAAGATCTTACGATATTGATTCTGTTTGGGATGGAAACGCTGTTTTTTATATTGATGACGCGGAATTTATAACCCCTACTAACCCGCCTCCCTTTGTAAAAAGAATCTGGCATACACCGACTCATCCTTCTCAAACCGACGCGGAAAACATCTACGCCGAAATATTAGATGATGGCAATATAACAGACGATTCTCTTTATTATGGGATCAACAATTTGGATTTATATCTTACCGTTTCTCACTCCACAATTAACGGAGATACTTTTTTTTACAATATTCCGCATCAGTCAGCAGGTGATACTGTTTTTTATTATCTATGGATAAAAGACGATGATGATTCAATCACGGTTTCCGATACAAATACCTATTATGTGGGTAATAAGGGAATAATCATTAACGAGGTCTGTTATGCGACCCCGGGCTCAGATACAGCCTGTTTTGTAGAATTATACGGTCCCCCCGGAGCTTCTCTGGATGGAATAGAGGTTGTGGGAGTGAACGGTTTAAACGGTAATGATTATAAAAGCATTGACCTTACCGGCTATTCGATGCCCCCTGATGGATTTTTTGTTGTTGCACAGGATAGTTGTGTGGCAAATGCTGATACAATTACAGAAAATGTCAATTTTCAGAACGGTCCGGATAACATCGAACTAAGATACAGCGGAATAACCATCGACGCGCTGGGATACGGAAGCGGTGATTTTGTATTTACGGGTGAAGGATTACCTGCCCCCGATATAGCAGATACTAATAGTTTATCGCGATATCCGGATGGCGAAGATACGGATAATAACATAAGCGATTTTATAGAAACCGCACTTAAAACACCGGGAGAAGGCAACTTTTCCCATATTGAAGAGTTTTACGCCGAGCAGCCTTTTGACTTATCCTTTTCACCCATTTTGTCAGGATCTCAAGAAGAATTTGTGATTGATGTGAGAAGAAAAGGGTACATAAACTTTTCGATATTTAACATATTGGGACAACGGGTTTTCGATTTTAAAAAGGATTTTTTGAATCCCGGTACATATAAAATCGAATGGAATACTCAAGGGGTTTGTCCTGGTGTATATTTCTGTAATTTGCAATGCAAAGAAATACATTTAACCGAGAAAATTTTAATAATAAAGTAGATAGCTTTAACAGTTATTCCGTAAAAATCCAGCTCTAAGTACTTTCCAAATACAGAAAAAACAAAATTTATTCGTGATATTCGCCTGCCCCGTAAGGAAGAATGACTGTATCGGGGTGTGATTTGTTGTTTCTCTTA
>CAZRYJ010000158.1:0-4258 GCA_964604245.1 uncultured bacterium
TTTCTCGCTTACTCCTGCAGGCGAACCTGTTTATTCGGTTTCTCATTCTGATTCGATAATCCTAAGGCAGTCAAAATTAGGAATTGTAAGGAGTGACGATGACTTTTTAACTAATCTTACACTTGATTCGGCATCAAATGAAACCATAGTTACAGACAACTATACACTACTGCATGGCAAACGTTTAAATTGCAGCTATACAGGCAACAAGCGTGTTTTGTATTTGAAAAATTCAAATACAAAACCCATGAATATCATCTTTCAGGTATCGGATGATGGTGTTGCTTTTAGGTACCATTTCCCGGGAGAGACAGATACCACAATAAGAATTTTAAATGAAGCAACATCCTATCACTTTAATCTTTCTGCAAGGGCATTTCTTCAACCATGTCAGAATTCCCGAACAGGATGGTGCAATACACAACCATCATATGAGGAGCACTATTACAAAGATATCGCTGTTGGGACATCAGCCCCAGATAGTGCAGGATGGGTACTGCCTGCGCTTTTTAAATCCGGGGACTTCTGGATTAGCATCACAGAAACCGCGGTCGATACGAATTATTGCGGTTCACGTTTAAGCCAGCTATCGCCTGACGGTGAATATACAGTTCAATTTCCCCAGGCAACAGAAGGAAGAACCGGTGAACCGGTTTTGCCTGAATCGGTTTTGCCCTGGAGCACCCCCTGGCGTATAATAGCAGTATCCGATAGCATGGCAACGCTGGTCGAATCAACATTGGGGACCGATTTAGCCATACCGGCCAGGTACGATGTTTCGTCGTGGCTGGAGCCCGGTGTTGCATCCTGGAGTTGGGTCATTCTAAAAGACGGTGCAACTGTTTATAATACTCAGCGCCAGTTCATCGATTTTGCAGCTTCAATGAATTGGAAGTATTGTCTCATTGATGCTTTATGGGATTCACAGATTGGTTACACACAGATACAACAACTTGCCGATTATGCCGAAACCAAAAATGTAAAAATTTTATTGTGGTATAATTCTGCAGGAGATTGGAATACTACTCCCCAAACACCTCGCGATAAAATGCTTACCACCGGGTCAAGAAATGCCGAGTTCCAAATACTGCAAGATATGGATATTGGCGGCATTAAAGTCGATTTTCTTGCCGGTGATGGACAATCCATGATGAAGTATTATATTGATATCTTAAAAGATGCCGCGAAATACAATCTTGCTGTAAACTTTCATGGATGCACTTTTCCAAGAGGTTGGTATAGGACCTATCCTAATTTAGTGAGTATGGAAGCCGTTAAGGGTGAGGAGTACGTGACCTTTGATCAGTACGACGCTGATCAACAACCTTCACATTGCGCGACTATTCCATTCACAAGAAACTTGTTCGATCCTATGGATTTTACGCCTGTAAACTTCTCGGGCATACCTAATATAACACGCAGAACTACGGGTGGTTTTGAAATAGCCTTATCGGTCCTTTTTACTTCCGGCATCCAACATATAGCGGAAACCCCCTCAGGAATGGCATCGCAAAGGGATTTTGTAATAAAATATATGAGTAATTTACCGGATAGATGGGATGACACGAAATTTATTGACGGTTTCCCGGGAAAATTTGTCGTGTTGGCCAGAAAAACAGGCGACGTGTGGTATATAGCAGGCATTAATGGAGAAAACACCACACGTACCCTAACCTTAAATCTTTCTTTCCTGAGCGATACTACCGAGCGGGTGATAATAACCGATTCGGTCAATACACAATTCTTAATTGAAAGAAACATCGATCTTTCCAGCCCGGTTAACATAACTATGTACCCTTATGGCGGATTTGTTATTACAGCCTCAAGTGTAACGGGAATACCGGAGGAGCCGAGAAGTTATCGTTTGATGCAGAATTATCCTAATCCATTCACTTCAGTAACGTCTATAGAGTATGAATTACCTAAGGATGAGGAAGTAGCGTTAAAGGTATACAATACGTTAGGCCAAGAGGTAGCAGTATTGGAGAGAGGTAAGAAGGAAGAAGGTTATCATGAAGTAAAGTGGTATGCATCAAATTTGCCTACAGGTGTATATTTATATAGACTAATAACCGGCTCTTTTAATGATACAAAAAAATTGTTATTCGTTAAATGATATATAGTAACAATACTAGGAGAAAAAAACGAAAAAATTAAAATTAAGTTTTTATCTTATCCTACTTTTAATTTTGCCGGTAATTAATTTGTCTGCACAAAAATGGCAAAGCGATAACGGAGATGGAACATATACCAATCCGGTTATCTATTCTGACTTTCCTGATCCGGATGTAATCCTTGTGGATTCTACTTATTACATGGTTTCAACAACTATGTTTATTTTTCCGGGAGTGACCATACTCAAATCATACGACCTGGTAAATTGGGAATATTGCTGCAATGCCGTGGAGCGGATGGATTTCAGTCCTTGCTACAACCTTGATGGTTGCAACAGATACAGTCATGGCCAATGGGCAACCAGTTTAAAATATCATAATGATAAATTTCACTTATTATTTATTACACTTGATGAAGGTGGTTTTCACTGTACAGCAGATAAAGCTGAAGGACCATGGGAAATTACACATTTACCGAGAGGATTTTATGATCCCGGTTTGTTTTTTGATGATGATGGCAAAATATATGTGGTGCATGGGTATGGTGATATTTACGTTACCGAATTGGATACAAACCTTGTGGCCATCGGCAGTGATAGTCTTGTTTTTACGGGTGATATTCGCCCCGGACTTGAAGGCGCCCATGTATATAAACTTTTTGGTTACTACTATTTATATTGCACATACGGAGGAAGAGACGGGTTTCAGGTAGCACTGCGTTCAACAAATATATACGGCCCTTACGAAGAACAGATTGTGATCAGAGACGACAGCTATTTAGGGACGGGTCTGCACCAGGGAGCACTCATCGAAACTCAGACAGGTGAATGGTGGACAATTCTCTTTCAGGATGGAGGTGCATTTGGACGTTTCCCCACTTTACAGCCCGTTACATGGACCGATGATTGGCCAATGGTTGGCGTTGATGGAAAAGGTGTTATAACATATCAAAAGCCAGATGTAGGCAAAGAGTATCCTATTACAATATTTCCCACTTCCGATGAATTTGATAGTACTGAGTTAGGCATGCAGTGGGGTTGGAACCATAATCCGGATTCAACGAAATGGTCATTGACAGAGAATCCTGGATACTTAAGGCTTTACACAGCCAAAGTTGTATCTAATTTACGTGATGCCCGCAATACCCTTACACAAAGAATCTTTGCTTATTATTCTACAACTGTGGCAACAACTGCTACTATCAAAATGAATGTTGACAATATGCAAGATGGTGAAATAGCAGGACTTGCGGTTTTTCAGGATCCGTATGCATATATTGGAATCAAAAAAATGGACGGCATTAAATATGTTGTAATGGTAAAAAATGGAACACCCATCGATTCTGTTGAATTTGATAACTCTACAGTATACTTAAGGGCAATTGCTGATTATGGGACCAGCAGAGCTACTTTCGCATATAGTTTAGATGAGGAGACGTTCACAAAGCTCGGAAACCAACTCTCGATGCAGTTTAACCTTACGATTTTTACCGGGAACAAATTTTGTCTATTTAATTATGCAACGATAACTACAGGCGGATTTGTTGATTTTGACTGGTTTAGAATAGCTGCGATGTCATCTGGAGTGATCCCTGAAAAGGATAATCCACTGAACAATATACCACAAACTTTCTTTTTGGGACAAAATTATCCCAATCCCTTCAATTTTGCAACAAAAATTAAGTATTCAGTTCCGGAGAGGGGGCACCTAACTTTGAAAGTGTTTAATCTGCTTGGTCAGGCAGTAGTAACATTATTTGAAGGTATCCGCCAGCCGGGTGATTATGAAACAACATTTAATGGTGAATATCTCGCAAGTGGAATATATTCTTATCAATTAAAAGCTGGAAATTTTGTGGATACAAAGAAACTAATACTATTGAAATAGTATCATATTGCTTAAACTTCAGTTGAATAGTAATTGGTATTCAATTTCAATATTTATTACTATGGACGAGGGCGGATTTATTGATATTAAGTGATTTAGAACAACCATAAATTTATAAAATGATTTTATTCCTGAAGAAATTAGGAGATTAACTTGTTAAAAAATACTAAACTTAAGAACCTCGGTCCCCTTCTTTTCTCATTTTCATTCTGTTTACTGTTTAAACTAAATGTACAAGCACAAAGTAGTTCATTGCT
>CAZRYJ010000159.1:0-4192 GCA_964604245.1 uncultured bacterium
AACCCCCCTAACAATAATTCAGACAGGATTAACAAGATTTACTGGATTTTTTGTTGTTTTTATAACTGAAACCTGGTATCCGGTACCTGGTACCTGAGTTTTACCGCAGAGAACACAGAGTTTTTTGCTGTCAGTAATCGGCTATCTTTTGTTTTGACTGGTGACTAGTGACTAATGATTCGCAATGCTACGCATTGCGCCCCTTGACTTATGGGAATGATTTTTTAAATTTCATACTATGAGTATAAGAAAGGTATGTTGTATGAGTAGAAAAAACTTATCTTCATGTCCTTAAATAATAGAAGGAGTTAAGAAAGGAATTAATAGTCGATAAAATGAAACTTGAAGAACAAATCATTCAGCGTATTAGCAGTTTAAGGGCTAAAGGTTCTGTCTTAACTAATTATGGTAAGGCCTCCGCAGGCCGTTTCGTTGGATGGCAAGCCCAAGTCCAGACTTTTTTAATTGAAACATTGGGAAATAATCATAACTATACACAAAGGTTTTTTGAAATGGTTAAGTTTGCACGCATACGAGATGTTGAAATAGGACTCTCTATTTTAGATTCTTTAGAAGAAGATATTAAAAATGGTTATCTATTTGATATAAAAAACCTTATTTCTGCAGAAGTTTTCGATGATTTCTTAGAAATGGCGGAACATTTACTTGAAAATAACTATAAAGACCCCGCAGCTTCTTTGGGTGGTGCAGTACTCGAAAACTGTCTTAAAGAGATTGCTGTAAATAATAATGTAAAATTAAAAGAGAGTG
This sequence comes from uncultured bacterium, assembly GCA_964604245.1. Lineage (GTDB taxonomy): Bacteria > Hydrothermota > UBA3072 > UBA3072 > UBA3072 > JAFGHJ01. The sequence goes on from CAZRYJ010000159.1 coordinate 772, forward strand.
AGAATTTAAATTCATTAAATCAGAAATGTGCCGATGCAAAACTTTATAATAAGTTAATGCGGAAGAAAGTTCAATCCTACATTGACATAAGGAATTATGCCGATCATGGTGAGTTCTCTGAGTATTCAAAGGACGATGTTAAAGATATGCTGCGTGGTATACGCCAATTTATAGGCGAACATTTAAAGTAATTACTATCATACTCTTTTTGTAAAGGGATCGGGCCTTGATTTTTAAATTATTGGCAAGAGAATCAAAATCCGAAAAGAAGGTAATGTGATTTTAGTACTAAAAGGTCACGTGGTTTTTTATATATAAACGATATAAATTATGGAGGTTATATGATATGGATTGAATTGTTAAAGGTACCTGTAATTATTGTTTTATTAACTATAATAGTAACAAAATTGTTAGATCTCTTAACATCTTTATTGAACGAAAAGAGAGAATTTAAAAAATACATACGTAATAAAAGTTATAATGAAATAGAAGAATTAAAGGAAGAATTGGGTAAACTAGTAGAATTAGCCAGTAACTGGAAGGGATATGATCAAAAGGAAGCAGAGTACAGAAAGAATTTTGTTAACGACCACGAATTAATAGGTAGATTTAATAAATATCCTCCTATTGCAAATTATGCAAGAGATACAATTCATTGGTGTGCAATTGTCGCATCATGTGAAAAGAAAGTCTCTGACGATTTAATTGAAAACAAAAAAGAGTTAAAAGAAAAGTATAAGCTATTTTTACAAGAATGTGATAAATATATAAATAGCTTAGCGTGAGTAGTACCTAAAAAAAATGACCATTATAGAAAGTTTTGCAGAGGAAATAGAACAAGCAAAAGATATATTGAATGAAAAATGGTTGCAACGTGAAGAAATCGGCGCTTCAAAATTTATGATTGAAGTCTTATATCTAAGAAATACAGATATCTATGATTCAATTTATTTATTGTTAAGTAAAGATAGAATTTCATCAGTCGAAATATTATTACGGTCTTTATTCGAAGGAACTGTTATTTTTGAATGGTGTATGTTAGATCCTTTTAAGAATGCCCAACGGTTTCGAATAACTTCTTTTAAAAATACTTTAGAACTCATTGAAGAAGGTCTTATAACAAAATCACCGGAGTATATAGAAACTCTTAAAGGGGCAATACAATCGGGCAATGAAGAAAAATATAAAAATATGCCTAATATAAGACAAATGCTTGAAGGTATTGAAACCTATAATAAATATAAGATTTACCAATACTACAAGTTACTTTCAAGAGTGAATCACTTTGTTTTCGAGGAAATTTGGTCTGATTATATGCCAACCGACGAAGAAAAAGATAAAATAATGAAAAAAAAGTGCGATGAAGATAAGAAAAAAAATACTTGGGTATGGGTTTTATTTTTACAGATGCGAAACATTATCTTAATTTCTAATTTTGATGAATATATGAGGTACAATGATGTTAGAAAATTAGAAACTAAATGGAATCAGGTTTATACATATTTAACATATGTAAAGAAATAAATTGGATTATGGATAAAGAAGAAGAGAAAGTAGGCAGGAATGAACTTTGTCCTTGTGGTAGTGGGAAGAAGTATAAGAACTGTTGCTGGTTAGAGCAGAAGTCAATTTCGTCGAAACCACGTAATGAATACAAAACTAAAAATACCCACTTAAGAAGTAAGAACGGCGGAAAAACTTGGAGGGAATTTCCTGGAATTTTACAAATAAAACTCGATATAAAAAAATCGAGTAATGTTAATAAAGAAATAGAAAGTATTTTTCAGGAAATAATCTCCCTAGTTAAAGAGAAACAAGAAAAAGACCTATATAACAGCATCCTTAATTGTAAACATAAATTATATGCAGTAGATTATCATCGTAAAGTTATTATGAAAACAATCGAAGAAAAAGTTGAAAGATTTAAAGTTCATCCTACTCCTCCTTTGGGCGTAACTATTGAAACAGAAAATCCGATACTCGTGTACGAGACTGAAGCCTTTTTATTTCAGGTAAAAAGTAATCTGGATCTAATAACTAAAACATTAGGTTGTGTTTTACCTCAACTTAGGAGCTATCGTACGTTTAGACATTCAGGAGACAATATAAATTCAGAATACAAGGCAGGAGGTAAAATAATAAAAGGACTTCAGAAAACTGGTGAGCAAGATTTAGCCGAGATATTTGATAATCACAGAAAAGAATGGATCCAACAAATGACTATATGGAGAGATACAATTTCTCATTACTCAGGACTTGAGAACTTTAATTGTTTTATTGAAGAACCGTATTTAGAAAATGAAGCAACGATGCATTATCCTACTATGCCATCTGGAGAAAGATTGGACAATTATTGTCAAAAGACATTTGATAATCTTTTAAGCCTGTATCAAGAAATATTTGAGGAAATTAGGAAAATTATAGAATAATTAATACAAATGGAAGACAAATATCTTTCAAAAGTTTTTTATAAAATAACTAGTATGAATTTAAGATATATGAGTAAAAAAGCCAACTCTTTAAACTTAACACCCTATTTCCTTTACCTAATACTGTACGTATAAAGCAATGGAATTTACTAATGATAAGTGTGTTTACTGTGGAAAAAATTTTCCCGAAACAATGGATCATATACCGCCCAAAAGCCTTTTTCCCTCTCCCAGACCTGATAATCTCATTACTGTTCCATGTTGTGAACTATGCAACAAAAGTTTTGAAGAAAATGATGGATATTTCAGAAATGTAATAGTCGCTAATGAAAGAGTCGCAATGCAACCTGAAGCAAGGAAATTAGTGAAAAAACTTATAAGATCTTTTGGTAGACCACAAGGTTTTAAGAAAGTAAAAGAATGGCGTTCTAGGCTGAAATTAGCAGAAGTTCAGACTACAGGCGGAATATTTGCAGGTATTAAACCCATATATGAAATAGAATCAGACAGAATTCGTTCCGTGATAGATAGAATTACAAAGGGTTTATATTTCAAGAAAGAAAAAGAAATCCTAAGTGAAGATTATGAGATAACATCTTTTTTCCTTGAAGATTGGACAAAAAGTCCTGCTAAATACCGATCAATACTAGTCGAAGAAGTTTTGGAACCTATGAAAAAAATAAAACCAATAGAAATAGGTAAAAAAATTTTTAGTTATAAAAGAATTTCTCTTAAAAATCAAGACTGCTGGTTGTATATCTTCTTTAATGAAGTGGTTTTTCTTTCTTTCGTGAAGAATATCGAAAATAATAAATAGAGGGGTAGGTCTTATTTTCTGAATTTCCTTTACCAACAAATAAAAAATCCTGTTAAATCTGCGTTAATCTGCGTCCAATTTTCTTTGTGTTCTTAGTGCCTTTGTGGCTAATTATGGGTTGTTATCTTAACAATTCTAACATAGTTTTTTTTGAGAAGACTTTAAGATCATTTTG
>CAZRYJ010000160.1:0-4187 GCA_964604245.1 uncultured bacterium
TTTAAACGCGGACATTCTGGATATCCCCGAAGTAAAAGTATACGGAGAAAGAAAAATTAAAGTCGAACCCATAAAAAAACAGCTTTCACCTTTCGAGGATGAATATCTTAAACCTTCCATCACAAATACAAAAAAAGGCTTGCCGCTTTTCAAAGTTCGGAAGAAAAAAACAATCGAGAGAAACATTGGCTGCAGAGCGGAAGGCGTCGGGGGAACATATTTCGGAGGTTATCTTCTCGGTTACAGCAGAAAAACTTTTTATCCCCTAGAAGTTGGATTGAATTTTACCCAGAACTCTACCGCGGAAAACTCATCCATACAAATCTTCTCAAGAGCCTCTGTAGAAAATTTTTACGCCGGCGGTGCTGTCTACAGTAGAAAATCAAACAAACCGGTCTACAAATTCAACATAGGAAACATATATGATTTAATTGATTTTAATTTTTCCGGTGTATACTCCGACACACTCATAGGAGTTGCCGATATCGACCTTAAATATAGTTCGGTTAAGTTTAATATCCAGGCTGGAATTTCCACAAATTTCAATGCAAAAGTTTTATACGAAGAGTATCCTATTCAAGCCGGGGCAGTCTTATTCGATTACAAAATTTACCCAGAGTTAGTTTACTTTCTTCCAATCTATGACCTATATATAAAAGGTAATCTATTAAATAAAACAGGAACCGCTTATTTATACTGCCAATCTCCGCAGTACCTCCGTGAATACGCTTCAACCGATACATATTACAGAGTAGAATTAGGTCAATCAGCAAACATTTTACCATTATCCCTAATTTATTCCCATTATTTAAACAATTCTTCAAATTTTATAGGTATAAAAGGAATCTATAAAGAAATATTTTTTGAATTCGAATATCCCTTAGAATCCGATTATGATTATATCCTTAGAGCGGGATTGAGTACCAAACTTTCAGAATTAATATATGCTAATATTTTCAGCTACGTTAACGGTACCGAAAATTACTTTATCGGAGCTGACTTAGGATACGACCTGAGGAACAATCTAAGAGTGGGAATAAAAACTGATTATATTTATGGCCTCAGAGCTGAAAACGGATTTGATATCGGCGGATATATCTTCGTTGCCTTTTAACAGAGAACCAAAAAAATTACTATTTAAGCAATAAAGACACAAAGGTACTAAGACCCATCAGTACGCTGGACGATAGCTACCTCCACCGAATTCAATCTCTTAACCCTACCGCCGCCAACCCCTCGGAAAAACCACAGACCACATAAAATTGATCGAATTGTGGTCCAATTACCGCCTTGCCGGTCTTATTTATGAATTCCCATTTGCCGTACTTCTTTACCGTCGCCAACCCCTCAGAAAAATCCTCGGCAATATCAAATTGCGGTTCGATTACCATCTTGCCGGTCTTGTCGATGTATCCGTATTTCTCGTTAGGCCATCCATCTATCTCTACCTTCGCCAACCCCTCGGAAAACCCCCAAGCCCACTTAAATTGAGGTTTGATTACCCACTTCCCCGTCTTATCGACGAACCCCCATTTGCCGGACTTCTTTACTTGCACCGTCGCCAACCCCTCAGAAAAATCCTCAGCCCAATCAAATTGCGGTTTAACTACTACCTTCCCCGTTTTATCGATGTATCCGAATTGCCCGCGCATCATTACCCTATTTACCCGTGCTGATCCCTCATGAAACCCCCAAGCCCACTTAAATTGCGGTTTGATTACCCACTTCCCCGTCTTATCGATGTATCCGGTTTTGCCGCTTATCTCTACACTCGTCAACCCTTCGGAAAAACTGGAAGCACCATCGAATTGCGACTCGATTATTATCTTGCCGGTCTTATCGATAAAGCCGTATTTTCCGCCTGTCTTTACCATCGCTAAACCCTCAGAAAAATCGTATGCCTCCTCAAATTGCGGTTTGATTACCCACTTCCCCGTCTTATCGATGTATCCGTATCTCTCGTTAGGCCATACACCTATCTTTACCCGCGCTAAACTCTCAGAAAAATCCTCAGTATAATCAAATTGCGGTTCAATGACCACCTTCCCCGTTTTATCAATGTATCCCCATTTGCCGCCTATCTTTACCGGCGCGAGACCCTCGGAAAAATCTCCGACATCATCAAATTGCGGTTCAATGACCACCTTCCCCGTTTTATCAATGTATCCCCATTTGCCGCCTACCAGTGTCAAAGATATAAACAACAACAATAATAGTTTTTTCATAACCCCTCCTTTCTGCTTATAGTATTATAAGAATTATAAGAGAAAAAATTAAATTGTCAAACACTTTTAATAGCTGGTCTGTTGGCACGTTTTTTTTAATTTTAGGAGAGTGAATAGTGTATAGAGGGGTTAGGTCTTCTTTGAAAAGTGTCAAGGGGTGGGGTTAAGTTTTTCTTTTTTTACCTCCTGTTTAAATTAACATTAAAATATATCTAGGTGACTTTTTTCTGTTTTTTCTTATTCTTCTTTCGATGTTTTTTACATATAGTATTAATATAGAAGGCCGGTTCCCTATTCTTGTTTAAGAGCGCGAGGAAATTCCTCCGCTATACCTGACAGAGGGCAACCGACCTTTATTGTTTTTTATTTTGTATTCTTCGATGTATGGTCTTTTTTCTTTTAATACTTTATATACTATTGTAGCTAATTTCCTCCCGGATGCAACACTTGCGGCTTGAGTTCCTGCTTTCCTTTTAATCCTGCCATAGTATTCTCTAAAATATGGAGATATCCTGACAGATGTATGAGCTCCCTCTATAAACGCCCATCTTAACCACCTGTTACCTCTTATTAATCTACCATGATAGCTGGTATTTCCTGAAACATGAGTCGATGGCACAAGTCCGCTGTATGAATGCAGATGAGCAGGATCGGGAAATCTATTTATATCATCTATTTCTAAAACTATAATGGGTCCAAATACCTCTCTTATTCCTGGAACCGTTTTAACTAATTTTAAATCTTCATTTGTTTTCATCTCTTTATTTATCCATTTCTTTAATTCTATTTCCATTTCCTCAAAAACTCCTTTCAATTGAAGATGATATCTTAGAAGTTTATCTGCTCTTTTATCTGAAAGTTCGATTTCTTCCAGCCACATCCTTCCGTATTTACCGAATATATCCTTAACTTCTGGAGGATTAACATGTGATTTTCTTAAAATATCATGTATTCTGTTCTTTATCATTGTCTTTATTTTTACAATAAAAGCTCTAGACCTTACAATATCCTTCAATATCCTTGTTTCTTTACAGGGAATCCATACTTCAGGGATCAAATCGGTTCTTAGTAATTGTCCAAGTATCTTTGAATCTATCTTATCGGTCTTTATCTTTGCTGATGCTATCGCTTTTACTTTAGGCGGATGAGCAAGAGAAACATTTTTTACTTCCGAAAGAGAATCGAGCATATCGTATATAACTCCCCAGTTTAATCCTGCTTCCAGAACAGCAGAAAATTCTTCCTCCGGAAATGAACTTAACAAATGCTTTAATTCATCGATGTTATTGAAAAAGCTTTTTGTTCCCTTAACATTTCCGTCTTCACCTACAAAACTAACAGTAGTATAATTCTTATGTACATCACATCCAAGATAAAGCATCATAACCTCCTTTTCTTTAATTGTAACCCATCCCCGGGGGGAGGTAAAGACACTTTTCATTATATTTCTTGTTTTTGAATCTCTTCACAATAGCTATCGCTATAGTTTAATAGTTAAATAGTAACAACAAAAAGAATCCTAAAAATCTGCGTTCATCTACGTCCTATTAATAGATTCTTCGAATCGATTAAGTAGTTAAGTCGTTTAGTGGTTAAGTAAAAAAACAAAGGTAAAAACTTCGTGCCTTAGTGTCTTCGTGGCAAATTTAGGGTTGGGTTGGGTTTTAAACAATAAGAATATTTTTTTATTTGTGCTATTTGTCTGATTCGTTGTTCCTCTTTGTTTTGGTGTGGTCGGGATTTAAACAACACAAATATTTTTTCTCTGTGTTCTCTGTGTTTTTTTTGTGTTTCTCTGTGTGAGAATTTGTTTCTTTCGTGTGTTTTGCAAACACAATTCAAAAGGGATGGGGGGGTTTCGTGTATTTAGTGTGCTTCGTGGTTAATAAGTTATTCTTTTTCTCTGCGTACTCTGCGGCTCTGCGGTAAAATAAACATTGACATATTACCCAAATCTGCTTA
>CAZRYJ010000161.1:0-4148 GCA_964604245.1 uncultured bacterium
CATAGCCCGGAAACTTGAAGAATCATTGGAAAAGATAATTTCAATTAACGATAAAGATATGAGTGCCGGCAAGGAAGCGGGTCTCGCAAAATCGCTTTTGAACAGATTGGAATTAAACAAAAAAAGAATTAATAGTATGGCAAAAGGTCTCCGTGAAGTTGTGCAGTTAGAAGACCCTGTTGGTGAGGTGATTGGAATTAAAAGGAGACCCAATGGACTTGAAGTGGGGTGTATAAGAGTTCCTCTTGGAGTTATAGGCATTATTTACGAGGCAAGACCGAATGTAACCGTTGATGTTGCCGGGCTCTGTCTTAAAACCGGCAACGCCGTACTTCTCAGGGGAGGTTCGGAAGCATTCAAATCGAATCAGATTTTAACGAAGATAATTCAGGAAACTATTGTTGAAGAAGGGTTACCCGGTGAATCAGTTCAATTAGTTCAGACCACCGATCGCAGCGCTGTTGAAGTTATGTTTAAGATGAATGATTATCTTGATGTTTTAATTCCCAGGGGGGGAGCAGGGCTGATTCAGAGGGTCGTAAAAGAATCAAGTGTTCCCGTTATTGAAACCGGTGTGGGTAATTGCCACGTTTATGTTGATTCTTCGGCTGATATCGATATGGCTTTACGAATCGTTTATAACGCAAAAACAGATTATCCTGCGGTTTGCAATGCTGCTGAAACTCTTCTTATACACAAGGATATAGCTAAGAGTTTTCTTCCTCTCATCTATAAGAAATTTTCCGAAAATAACGTGGAGCTCCGGGGTTGTTCTGCATCGAGGAAAATAATACCTGATATTAAAAAAGCCACGGAAGATGACTGGTATAAAGAGTATCTGGATTATATAATGGCGGTTAAGATAGTTAATAATATAGATGACGCCATAAACCATATTTATAAATACGGCTCTAAACATTCCGAGGCTATCGTAACGAGTAATTACAATGACGCAAATAAATTTTTAAAAGAAGTAGACGCAGCCGCTGTTTACGTTAATGCTTCGACTCGCTTTACCGATGGAGGAGAATTTGGCATGGGAGCCGAAATCGGGATAAGCACTCAGAAATTACACGCAAGAGGTCCTATGGGTCTTGCAGAGCTGACGTCAACTAAATTCATAATCAGAGGTCAGGGACAAATAAGGGAAACCTGATTTTAGTTTTTAGGTATTAGTTTTAAAAAATTACAATAATATTTTAGTGTCTTTCGTTGTTTCGTGGTTCAATAAAGTTGTTTTTTCTCTGAGCTCTCTGTGTCTTTGCGGTGATAATCGTTTTAGGGGGTTGCAGAAAAAAATAAGAGATATAATTTATGGGTGCAAATTATAATTAAACAAGGGTAGGTAAAAATGGCTTCTAAAAAAGTAAATAATAAATGCGGTTTAAGACAGGATTATGATTTTTTCTCGCACGGGCTTGAGGGTGTTGCCGCTTTTGAAACTTCTATAAGTTATATTGACGGTAAAGACGGGATTTTGATTTACCGCGGTATACCTATAGAAGAATTAGCGGAGAAATCCACGTATGAGGAGACAGCTTATTTCTTGATTTATGGTAGCCTTCCTACAAAAACTGAACTGAAAAAATTCTCGAGTGACCTTGAAAATCATATTTCTTTAAATACTGAGGATATAAAATGGCTGAAAGATTTTCCTGTCGCTGCTCACCCAATGGATGTTATCAATACATGTGTTTCACTTATGAGTTTATCCGAGGGGGGGGATTATGAAGAGGGAACGGAAAATGACTTAAAAGCCGGAATTCAAATTATGGGTAAGATGCCTTCCTATGTTGCCGCATTTAACCGGATAAGAAAAGGAAAAGAGCCTATTCTTCCGGATAGTAAACTTTCCTATGCGGCTAATTTCCTGTGGATGCTTAATGGAGAAAAACCCAAAGAAAAAGAAGCAAGGATTTTGGATCTTTGTTTGATTCTTCATGCTGAACATGGTGTCTGCGCTTCAACCTTTGGAACTCTGGTTACTTCTTCAACTTTTTCCGATGTGTACTCTTCTATCGTAACCGCTATAGGTACGCTGAAGGGGTATCTTCATGGTGGTGCAAATGAACAGGTTATACGGATGCTGGAGAGAATAGGAGATCCGGAAAATGTTGAGGAGTACATAAATGATGCAATGAAGAAGAAAGAGAAAGTAATGGGTTTTGGACATAGGGTTTATAAGGCTCTTGACCCGAGAGCTCGTATTCTTAAAAAATACGCCAGAGATTTGACCGGCAAGAGAGATGAAGTTTTATTCAAAACCGCCTTAAAGGTTGAAGAAGTCATGGAAAAGAAATTTGGCCCGAAAGGTATATATCCAAATGTCGATTTTTATTCAGGTTTTGTATATAAAGCACTTGGTATTCCTACTGATATGTTTACTTCCATTTTCGCTATGGCACGCTCTGCAGGCTGGATAGCACATATTCTTGAATACAGAGAATCTAACAGAATACTCAGACCTCGCGGTATCTATAGCGGACCGGTTAACGTAAAGTATATACCGATAAAAGCGAGATGAAATTTGGGTAAGACAATATCTGAGAAGATCATCTCTGAACACGTAGGAAGAGATGTGAAGCCTGGAGAATTTGTTGTTGCAAAGGTAGATGTTGTTATGGCTCAGGATGGTACGGCTCCGCTTTCCATTCAGGAACTTAAAAAGATGGATATGGAAAGAGTTTTCGATAAGGAAAATTCAATACTTTTTATTGACCATGCTTCTCCGAGCTCAAGAAAAGAATTGTCTAATTCTCAAAAAGTGTTGAGGGAATTTTCCCGAAAAACAGGAGCTTTTCTTTCTGATGTCGGAGAAGGCGTCTGCCATCAAAGACTTGTCGAGGACTGGGTGAATCCGGGAAATTTGGTGGTTGGAGCTGATTCGCATACCTGTACCTCCGGAGCGCTTGGAGCTTTCTCAACCGGTATGGGCTCAACAGATATTGCGCTTGCTTTTGCTTTAGGCAAAGTCTGGCTCAAAGTTCCGGAAACACACAGGTTTATAATAAAAGGTGAACTACCGCAAGGTGTTTATTCCAAGGATGTTATTCTTCACATAATAGGAAAGATTGGCGCGGACGGAGCTACTTATAAAGCTATGGAGTTTGAAGGGGATACAATAGAAAATCTTTCTATGTCTTCGAGATTTACAATAACAAATATGGCTATTGAGGCTGGAGGGAAGACGGGTCTTATCTTTACGGATGAGACTACGAGGTTGTATCTTGAAGAGAGAGGTAGGGGAGATAGATTCAGGGAAATAAAATCCGATTCTGATGCAAATTTTGAAAACATTCTTGAAATAGAAGCAGATAAACTTGAACCTTTGATTGCCTTCCCGCATACGGTTGACAATATTAAAGGTATTTCGAATATAGAAGATGTGAAAATAGATCAGGTTTTTATTGGAACATGTACGAACGGAAGGCTTGAAGATTTGAGAATAGCCGCGTCAATTCTCAAAGGTAAAAACAAACATCCTGATACAAGGTTAATAGTTGTTCCTGCCTCAAGGGAAATTTTTTTGGAAGCATTAAAAGAAGGCTTGATTGAGATTTTTTTACAGGCAGGAGCGGCAATCGAGTCCCCCGGCTGCGGACCTTGTGTTGGAATACATAAAGGTGTTTTGGCTGATGGTGAAAGAGTTCTGTCAACGCAGAATCGAAATTTCCTCGGAAGAATGGGTAATCCTGAAGGTTTTATCTATCTTGCTTCTCCCGCGACTGCTGCGGCTAGCGCTATAGAGGGTAAGATTGCTGATCCAAGGGGGTATTTGGGATGAATTCTCAAATTGCAGGGAGAGCCTGGAAATTCGGGGATGATATTTCTACTGACCATATAACCCCCGGAAGATATTTTCACCTCCGGGGTAATCTCGAAGAACTCGCAAAACATGTACTTGAGGATGCGGATCCTTCTTTTTCTTCTAAAGTAAAAACGGGGGATATTATTGTGGCGGGCAGGAATTTTGGTCTCGGTTCCTCAAGAGAGCATGCTCCGCGGGTAATTAAAATTGCAGGGGTTTCTTGTATTATTGCAAAGTCTTTCGCAAGAATATTTTATAGAAATTCATTTAATATAGGGTTACCTTTGTTGGTAAGCAATACTGATGAAATTGACGAAGGAGATAATCTTAGAGTTGATTT
>CAZRYJ010000162.1:0-4139 GCA_964604245.1 uncultured bacterium
TTTTTTTGTTATTTGGTCCGTAAACTTTTCCTTTTTTCTCGTCAATTTCTTTATGGTTAACAACATATAGGTATCCGTCGATTCCGATAAACGCGGCCAGGAAAGGATGGTTTTGGGGTCTTGTTCTGTCGTTTATACCCACAGAGCCTATAACTCCTCCTTTCCATTCTGCCAATGTTGCATTGCCCGTAGGGAAATACCACACAACTGCCTCGGATTCACTTTTTGAAGGATCGAGTTTGAATACGCCTCCTTTCCCTTCTATATACTGTTTCTCCACAGTAACAAGTATACAGCTGTCTTGTGTAACTACAGGCGACCCGTCAAGATCGGAACCTATGTAAAAGTCCCAATCAATTTTTTTTGTTTTAAGATTATACCCGTACACATAACCGGAACCCGCGGTTATATAAATACGGCCATTTAAAAGACAGGGCGAGGATTCGGTTACCAGATTTCCCCTGTGTTTCGTAATATCTTTGTTGTTATAAAGATTTGATTCCTGATATATTTTAGGCTGTTCCATTCCGTTTTTCTTTGATACGCTGTCGGGATTTGGATTCAGTACCGTAAAGATCGCATTTTCCAACCCAATATATACAGTATCGTTCAGAATAAGCGCTGAGGCATCTACATCTCTGCTGTAACTTGATGTTCTTTTTACATCTAACCGCCAATATTCTACCCCGTAGAAATATGATACCGCCCTGAAACTCGGAATCTTATCGGAATGAAGAGAATTCGCTACACCCCTTCTGCTTCCCTGAAGAATTATAAGGCTTTTACCAAAGTTCCCGGCATACTTGTTTGACCAGATTGTACCGGTGCCTTTGAGCACATCATCATATTCATACTCCCAGATGATTGTGCCATTACTTGCATCGATCTTTTTCAAATTATGGTCATATGCGCCCTGTATCAAATAGTATTTTCCATCTTCCAAGACCAAAAGAGGTTGCCCGGTCCAGCCGCAACCCGACCATTTCACTTTTCCTTCTTCACGGGAAACGACCGTGTGCCCGCTGCCCAGAAACTTTTTCCAAATTATATCAAGCTTCGAGGGAGCTTTATTGCCGTAATAATTCCTGGAGAAATCTCCCAGAAAAGTCCTTATCTTCACTTCCACATCAATGAACTTGCCGTATGAAAGTTTCTCGAAATCTTGAGAATAAAGTTTCAAATTGCATGTTATCAAAGAAAATAACAAAACAGATAGAAACCAGAGCTTTTTCATTTTCTCACCAACAACCTATTTTTTAACAACAAATTGCACAAATCTCACGAATATTTTTTGACTCAAGACTTTGGACGTTTGACTTTGGGCCATAAGAGTATTTGTGCTATTAGTGTTATTCGTTGTTCCTTCGTTTTTTTTATTTTTTGTTGTCCTTATTTTCTTTCAATAGCTCATCAAACTGAATAACTTTGACTCCCGCTTCCTTTAGAATTTCCTGTGCGAATTCATCGGGATAGCCTTCTTTGTAAATAATCTCTTTTACCCCTGCGTTTATTAACATTTTGGCACAGGTGAAACACGGGTGAGTGGTTACGTAGAGAGTTGAGTCTTGTATTGAAATTCCCATTTTAGCTGCCTGAATTATGGCGTTTTGTTCGGCGTGTATTGCTCTTGAGAGTTCCATTCTCTGTCCGGAGGGAATTTTGAGCTCATCTCTCAGACAGCCTCCCCTTTTTTCACAATGCATAATATTTTCCGGTGGTCCGTTGTAACCGGTGGTTAATATACGCTTATCCCTGGTAATAACCGCTCCAACCTTTCTTCGGAGGCAGGTAGCTCTTGAGCTTACCAATTCGGTAATTTGCATGAAATACTCATGCCAGGAAGGTCTGCTCATAATCTATTTATTATTTCCTCCATTTCGGAATGGATTATTCCGTTCGAAGCAATAACATTATCAGATAGATGATTCCAGCTATCTTCGTAAAAATTCGTAATTTTCCCACCCGCCTCGGATACAATTAATCCGCCTGCCGAGATATCCCATATCTTCAAGTATTTTTCCCAGTAACCGTCGAATCGCCCGCAGGCAACATAGCAAAGATCGAGAGCTGCGGAGCCCAGGCGTCTAACTCCTCTTGATTTCATCAGAAGAGCCGAAAACTCCGGCAAATTGGAATCTTTTTCGGTTTTTTTTATATAAGGAAAACCGGTTGCCAGGATCGAATCGCTGAGTTTGTTTCTTTTTGAAACGGAAATAACAGATTCGTTTAAAAAAGCTTTTTTCCCTTTCTCGGCATAAAACAATTCTTTATGTAAAGGATCGTAAACCACACCTGTTTTCAAATCTCCGCCCGACTGATACGCGATGGAGACACAAAAAATAGGTATCCCCGAGGAGAAATTATTGGTTCCGTCTAAAGGGTCAATAATGAAAGCTTCTTTTTCCTGAGCGTTAGCAGGTTTCGTTTCTTCAGCTATTATTCCTGTTTCGGGATATTTTTCTCTGATAGCGGCTATAATAAACTCCTCGGATTTCATGTCCGCTGTTGTTAAAAGTTCACTTCCTTCCTTACTCTCAATTTCAAAATTTCCCCTGAACAAATTAATGAGTATATTACCCGCTTCCCGGGCAACATATTTCAGGAATTCAAGCTTATCATTATAAGGGGAATTCATTGCTGCAACTACGCTATCCGCTAACCGCCATCCGCTTTCCGCCAACTCTTTCCCCATTTACCCTAAAAATACAAAAAAAACGGAAGGGGGTTGGGTGTAAAGCGGTTAGCCGTAAGCGGTAAGCCGAGAGCGACTGAGGACTTAAGTTATCAATGTTGTTCATTGTTTTGATTTATCTGTCATAGAAGAATTCAAAGAAAAGAAATTTTCCGAATATGTCTTATTAAGCTTGTATGAATTAAAAGTAAACGTTCCCCCGCCTGCTTCCTGAACGAAATTTATTTTTTCCGGAAGAAAACTTTTATTAAAACGAACAGAAATAGGATAGCCAAACTCATCTTTTACTGGTGAGAGATGTGTCCAGTTTGAGCTGGTCGAATCTACCCTGTAGTTAACAGAAGGAGAAAATAAAACATTGTAAAAAACTATAGGAGTTTTACTGCGATAAATTTGACCGGTTTTTTCTCTCCAGACAAAAACAGAATCACCCTTAAAAAACATAACCTCTTTTTCGGGCGTATAAACATCTATTCTTGCTTTATTTCTTATTGCGTAAACAGAGCCGGTAAAATTTAAAGTGTCCCCATTAAACGTAAGCACTTCAGTGAAAGCACATTCAATAGATGTAACTGAATTCAGATTAGCGGAAACCTGATTTAATATCGAAGAAATTAAAAACAACAATAGCAACACTTTATCTCTCCCTTTTTATTAGAACTTCTCTTGGTTTTGATCCCCTGAATTTTCCCACAACGCCGGTTTTCTCTAACTGGTCGATTAACCGTCCTGCGCGCGCATATCCTATTTTCAACTTCCTTTGTAAAAGCGATACCGAGGCTGTCTGCTGATTAATTATTATTTCCTTGGCTTCCCCGTAAAACTCATCAAGTTCTCCTATTTCTTCGGAGCCTTCTTCCACTGTAAGAAATTCTTCAATTTCTTCCGTAGGCGGATAATAATCCAGTTTATCCACAAATTCCGTGAATTCGTTTTCATCTATATCGAGACGAATATCAACCAATTTACTGAATTGTTCTATTCTTTCTGCCGCTCCGGGTAGGGTTCTGTCCCCGAAAGCATCAAGCATATCTTCTTCTTCTACTAAAGCGCATATTTCATCGGCATTATCAAAGCGAGCTTTTAATAAACCTTTTAGATGGCTAAGTCCTATTATTGTAACTATTTTTTTAGTTTCTTCCAAGGTTATATAAGGACCATGCAGTCTTTTAGAAACTCCTTCGTCCGGAGGGACAAAAAGCATATCTCCATTGCCAAGAAGTTTTTCAGCCCCTTTTGCATCCAGAATAGTCTTGGAATCATGCCCGGAAGCAACCTGGAAGGCAACCCTTGCAGGGAAATTGGCTTTTATCAAACCCGTTATTACGTCTACCGAGGGCCTCTGAGTGGCCAATATAAGATGTATGCCTACCGCTCTACTCATCTGGGCAAGCCTGATTATCGCATTTTCGACGTCTTTCCCGCTTCGCATCATTAAATCGGCAAG
>CAZRYJ010000163.1:0-4097 GCA_964604245.1 uncultured bacterium
GGTCTAAAGAGTCTTCCTCGGAAGGAACAAAACCCTCGAAATAACTTTTCCTTTGTTCCAGACAGCCTCCTAGTTTAAAAAACATCCATGTCTTTTTCTCCAGCAGGACCTTTGCCTGGCTAATCTCATCCGTTTCCTTTAAATCGAGCACATATTCCTCGCCGGAGGTTATTTCCGTTTCCTTACCAAAATCAGTACGCGATACATTAAATTCGAGAAAACTATTATCAGATAGAGCGTGATCTATTTTTAAATTATAGAGATTACTATTCTCGGTTCCATAATAATTTCCTACCCAGGTCGGATCCTGAAGAGAAACACCGACATTATCTTTTTCTCTAAAGAAAAACAATTTAGCACGACCTTTTTCCGAATACCGCCACGCGAGATTCAAATTCAGATCATAGGAGAAAGGATACTCTGTAAAGTCATCCTCAACATTATTGAAATTAAAAAGCGGCTTGGTATTGCTCTGATTTCCCGAAAAATTCACTCCTAATTTATCGCCTAAAGGGACAGCTCCCGCTACCGAAAAATTCGCAAGACCCATACCTAAACCAATAATCCTTTCCGACGGTAAATCCTGACTTTCCATCGATAAAACTCCCGACAAAGCATTACCGTACTCGGCTCCGAACCCCCCCGAAGAGAAATAAGTGCCTTTTAGAAGAAAAGGACTAAAGGTTCCGAAAAATCCACCTGTCGGAGATTCATACCTATAAGGATGATAAACATTTGCTCCATCAAGAAGAAACTTGGTTTCAGTAACTTCTCCCCCCCGAACGAACAGACCCGCACCTTCTTCAACATGCTGAACGCCTGGAAAAGACTTGATAGCCCAGCAAACATCTGCTGCTGCTCCGGGAGTCGTAACCACCTCAAGCGGCGTAAGAGTAACGCCATTCTCTTCACCCGTTGTAAAGGAGGACGCTTTGACTATAACACCCTCACTTTTAAGCGTTTTTTCTTTTAAGATTGCTTTTACCTCAATGGGTTTCCCCTCAAGGTATAATTCCTCTCTCGATTCTTTATATCCCATCATTCGAATCAGCAAATTATATTTTCCTGTCTCTTGGGTTTTAAATTTAAAATTACCGTTTTCATCAGAAGATGCACCATCGAGTGTTCCTTCCAGAAATACATTTACTCCTTCGATAGCCTCTCTTTTTTCATTTGTTACCCGTCCTTCAATAATCGTACCACCCAAAAGCATTACCGGCAACAAAAACATAAGGCAGGACTTTCTCATATCAATCCTCACTTCCTTCCAGAATCTTTTCTAAATGTTCCAGGTAACTTCTGAAAGCTTTTTTCCCTTTTTCCGTTATACTGTAAACTGTATTAGGTTTTTTATCTATAAAAGTCTTTTTTACTTTTATATAACCCGCTTTCTCTAATTTTTCCATATGACTGCTGAGGTTTCCATCTGTAACGTCAAGTTTTTTTCTCAGATAAATAAAATTTACTTTATTGACAGAATTCAAAATAGTCATAATTCCAAGCCTTATAGGCGCATGAATAAGCTTATTTACTTCCGCAGGATTAAAATCCGCCATTTACAAGCCTTTTCCTTTAGAGCGAATTTTAACGCCGATTGCCGGAACAATCATAGTCACTAAAATGAGGAAGGCAAACACCCAATTAACCAATTCGGGAAACAAACCAACAATTACTGCGCCTATCCAACAAAGAATCGCCGCAGCAATGAATGCTCGCCACGAAACGAAAGCCTCGACAAAGAACCCGACACCGATAAATAAAGCAATAACACTTTCTAAGAAATGAGTATATTCTGTGATCCATAAAATAAACATCGCCAGCGCAATACTTACAGTAATCCCAATCCAGACCATACCTATTAACTTACCGGCAAAAGATGTGATACCGGTCATTCTTGCAATCTTTTTCGCAATCCTGTAACCAAAGAATGAACCGACAAGCATAATACAACCCCAATTAAGCCATATAAGATTATACCATGCCAACTTATGAAAGAAAATCGTCAAACCAAGACCAACAAGCGCAAGAACCCCCCATAAAAACTGAATTTCCACAGCGCATATTCCCGTTTTCCTTAGCTCTTCCTCTGTCTCCCTTAGATGCTTCTTTATCTCCTCTAAACTTTTTTCCGCATCCTTTTTATCCATTTAATAAACCTCCATTTTTCGAATTTATCAACTCTTAACCTTTACCAGAACCGCAGGAATAATGTAGGTAAGAATAAGGAGTCCAGCATAGAAATAGAGAGCATTTTCAGGATAGGCAACCATTATAATTGCTCCAATCCACCAAAGGGGAGCAGCAAAAAATAAAAGTCTCCAGGAGAACAAGGAAGCTTGAATAAAGAGTGCAATACCAACTAATATCGCCAAAAAAGCCGGTATCAACGCAAAGTTAAACGCCGGAGATAAGTGTGCAAAGAGAACAATAAGCAGCATCCCGACAGATATACTTACCCATACTTTTACGATTACCATATCCACAAATGTTATAATTCCCGTTTTCCTGAACTCTTTTTTTCCTATCCTGTAAGAAAAAAACGCCCCTATAGCCGTAAGCGAAAGCCAGCCAATTGTTATCCAGGTAAAAATTCCTAAATTCAAAAATAAAATAGTTAGCCCTATTCCAACAAGAACAAGGGTTCCCCACAACAACTGATAATCGACACAATTTCTTCTGGCCTGCCTTACCTCCTCTTCCGTTTCTTTAAGCATTTTCTTAATGTCTTTAATACTCTTCTCCGCTTCACTTCTTTCCATAAATACCTCCTTTTTGCTTAAATTTTAAAAAGTACTTTGTTATATAAAGCATAATACCGGTTTTTCCGAATTTGTCAACCCCTTTTTTTATTTTGCCACCAAGACACAAAGGCAAAAAGGAAATTGGACGCAGATAAACACAGAGAAAAAATTATATTTTGTTTTTTTACTTGAATCCTAAAACCCTTACCCCTAAAATTCAATTAACCACAAAGTGTACAAAGGACGCAAAGATTTTACTTTTTTACTAATTAGCCAATACTCAAATCTTTGACTACTAGACTACTACCTATATTCCAAATAACTCTTTTGTATTACTGTATGTTTTCTCCGCTACTTCAGCAAAAGTTTTAGATTTTATTTCCGCAATTTTTTTAACGACATAAGTTGTATACGCAGGCTCGTTCCTTCTCCCTCTGTATGGCTGGGGTGTTAGATAAGGCGCATCAGTCTCAACCAAAACGGAATCAAGGGGAAGTCCTTTTATAGAAGCAGCTATTTTACTGTTCGGGTATGTAACAACACCTCCAACACCAACATAAAAACCCATTTCGATAATCTTCATCGCAAAATCTTCTGCGTAATCAAAAGCGTGAAAAACACCTCTACAGTTAAAGTCTGAGACTATCTCAATTGTATCTTTGATTGAATCTCTGGTATGGATAATTACAGGAAAATTATTTTCTTCTGCAACTTTAAGCTGTCTTTTAAATACTTCCTTCTGTATCTCTCTTGGCGATAAATCCCGATAGTAATCAAGACCTATCTCCCCTATGCTCACTACCTTTTTATTTCTTGCGAGTTCTATTATTTTTTTTTCAATATTATCGTTGTAGAATTTCGCGTCATGAGGGTGTATCCCACAAGCCGCATAAACATTATTGAATTCCCCGGAAATAGCCACAGCTTCTTTGCTTGAACGCAAATCCCACCCCGGCACTAAAATTTTTTCAACTCCGGATTCTTTCGCGTTACGTACAACTTTTTCTATTTCGTTCTTAAATCTTCTGTCCTGAAGATGACAATGAGAATCACATATTTTGAAATTCATAATATTAAAAAAATTTATTTCTTAATTTAATTAATAAAATTACTTATTTTTCTTTTTCCTCAGGGGAATTTAGATCATCATTATCCAATTCATCTGTTACGTCTTTAAAAGACTTCTTGAATTCTTTAATTGCTTTCCCCATAGATCTACCTATTTCAGGTAGCCTTTTTGCTCCGAATAATAAGAGGGCAATAATTAATACAACTATTATCTCCGGCCATCCAATGGGTCCAAACATTGACCTCCTCCTTTTTTCTATACTAAAATTAAAAAGACAAAATGTCAAG
>CAZRYJ010000164.1:0-4080 GCA_964604245.1 uncultured bacterium
TTTTTCTCATCAACCTTTATCTTGAAAAATGTAAATTTATTGAAAATTCCATAAATTGCCCCAAGAGGGCATACAAAACGGCAAAAAGGTCTTTTTACAAAGATCGAAAAGGATACTAACATAGTAACAATTGCCATTTTAACGTAAAACAATCTGCCGATAAGGGATTGGAGGTAAGGGTTCAATATAACTTGAGGAATCCCTGCCTCTATTCCTCCAGCCGGACATAATTTACAAAACCATGGTTGGCTGGTGAAAAACGGAAGAATCATAACAAAAACAAACAAAACTATATACTTGGAATAACTATATTTCTGGGAAATGCGAATTTTAAAAGTTTTTATCCTATAAAGAAGTTCCTGAAAGAAACCGAAAGGGCAAATCCATCCACACACAAATCTTCCCAGCGTTATACCTAAAAGCCCCATGAATCCCAACACATAAAAGGGGAAAGTTTTAACACCGATAAAATTCTGCAAAGACCCGATAGGGCAGGAAAACCGGGCTAACGGACAGGCATAACAGTTCAACCCCGGGAAAAAGAAGCCCTTTAGTTTTCCCTGGTAGATAGTTTTGTGAAAATAATTGTTTCCTGCAAAAAATGCTGCGATTAATATGTAATACCGGACAATTCTTTTATACAGCCATCCGAACATACTAACCAATGCCTATGCAGGGAAAACAGATAATTGAACCTCTATGCTCAGTGTCCAACCTCTGCTGGGAAGCAATCCCAAAAGCAAAAAACCCAATAAAAAAGATAAGCCCCAAAATGCAAACAAGTATACGCTTATTCATTCTCTTTCTCCAATAACTTGAGAAAGGTCTCCTCTATCTTTTTTTCGTGTCCGGGAGCATATCCCACAAACTTGCCCACGATCCTTCCATCCTTATCAATTAGATAAGCAGTCGGTACTGCCCGTACAGCATACATCACACTCACTTTTCCGGCATTTACCAAGACAGGATATTCCACATTCTTATCTTCAATAAAATTTCTAAGCCGCCTTTCGTCAGTATCCAGACTCATTCCAAGAATGACGAGACCTTTTTCCTTATACTTATCGTAGAACTTCACAAAGTGAGGTATTTCAACCACACATGGAGGACACCAGGTTGCCCAGAAATCAAGTAAGACTACTTTACCCCTGTAATCAGAAAGACTGTGTTCATACCCTTCCATATCATTAAGAGTAAAATCAGGCGCAATCATCGATTTCGCCAATCCTATTTTTCCTTCACCTTTTTTTTCCTTGGTATTACCCTCAGCTCTGCCGCATCCGGAAATAGTCAATAAAAACAATAAAAGAAAAACAAATTTCTTCATAATTACTTCTCTATTTTATTTTTAACAATCTTCTCAACTTAAGTTCATCAAAACCAACAATCTTATGGTTTCCAAAAAGTGTAACCGGAACCCCGGTTTGCCCGGTTTTGCTTTTAAGTTCTTTTGCAGCTTGGGGGTATACCGAAATATTAATTTCTTTAAATTTGACACCGTGCTCTTTTAAAAACCTCTTCAGTTTAATACAGTAAGGACAGTTTGAATTAGTATAAACTTTTATATTCATTTGCTTCCTTCCAGAAACTTGTATACCTCATGGCCGGCAATAGCTCCGTCTCCAATGGCAGTTGCTACCTGTCGCAAGGGTGTATTTCTCACATCACCTGCAGCAAAAATCCCCTTAATCGAAGTCCGTAAACGATCATCGGTAACGATAAAACCCTTCTCATCTAATTTTATCGTATCCTTAACCAAATCGTTATTCGGAACCTCACCTGCGTAAATAAAAACTCCTTTTACTTTAAGGTTTTTTAACTCTCCACTCTTTATATCTTTGATATCAACATTGCTTAGAAATTTCTCTCCTTTAAAACTCACCACCGAATGGGAAGTCAGCAATTCTATTTTCTCATTCTCATTTAACCGATCTATAAGTATCGGTTCACAAGTAGAGTGGTCGAGAAATTCAATTATCGTTATATGCTTCGCAAATCTTGAAATGTAAAGCGACTCCTGAACCCCTGAGTTTCCTGCTCCCACCACAACAACATCTTCACCTTCGAAGAAGGGTGCATCACAGGTTGCACAAAAGGAAATCCCTTTATGAGTGAATTCTGCCTCTCCGGGAATACCTAACTTCTTATTCGAAGTACCTGTTGCCAAAATCAAGCTATCCGAAGTGTAAGAACCATGCGAAGTTTCTATTCTAAAAGGCACCTCATTTAACGTTAATTTTGTAACTTCTTCAACCCTGATCTCCGCGCCGAACCTCTCGGCATGCCGAGCATAAAGTTTCCCCAATTCTTCTCCGGATACACCTTCCACAAAACCAGGATAATTCTCGATTTTTTCAACGTTAACAACGTACCCACCGGGAATAACCTTTTCAAAAACTACCGTGTCGACTTTGGACCTTCCGAGATAAATAGCTGCAGTCAATCCAGCTGGACCACTGCCTATTACAGCGGCAGAGAAATATTTCTTTCCACTGCTGCGCTCATTCTTTATTACAGAAAATTCCATTTACTCCAAAGCTTCCTTTACCTTATCCAGGAAAATTTTGGGGGGCATATTACCAACAAAATCAATCTTGTCATTAATAACTATATGAGGCACACTTGAAACCTGATGTTTCATTGAGAGTTCTCCAAAGTAATTAGCATCAACCATCGAACCTTTTATTTTCTCGTTTACCAGAGAAAACTGGTGCGCATTTCTAACAGCACCCGCACAGTATGGGCAACCGTGGGTGATAAAAACCTTTATATCTACATTTTCATCAATTCCTTTCAAACCTTCGACAACATCATCGGGAAGCAAAAGATTGTCTGAACCCATATCATTTATTGCTTCTACAAAAGATGCAAATTCATGCCCTGCGGGAATACCATAAAAGTTCACGAAACCGCTACGCTCTGATTTAACTTTAATTGATGGACAAAGGTTTAATCCTTCAGATTTCATCTCACCGGTATCATCACAATCTTTCAGAGTAAGAGACAAATTATCGCTTAAAGCCACAACTTCTTCTAATAGTTCTTTTGTTTGCATAGAATACTGAGATCCCTTTCCTTGTTCTCCAAAATAAAGGATTTCCACCTCTCTTTTAAGAGTCTTATCAAACTCTTCTCTTAAATATTTTTTATCTTCTTCGCTTATTAATCCCACTTTACCTCCTGTTTGCCGAAAGTATATACATTTAATCAAATGTCAAGGACTCATACTTTCCCTACCCAAAACCCCACCCCACAGTTGGTATGTTAGACCGTTAGTCCGTTGGACTGTTAAAAAAACACACTAATTTCATTCTCATTCCTAGTTCAAATTTAGACTCAAACTTACTTTTTCTTGTTAATTTTATCCGCTATTCCCTTCAAAGCTCTTGTCGCGGGGGAATCGGGAAACTTTTCCACATATAACACTCCCTTATCAGCCGCATCTACCAATTCCGGATCCAGGGGGATAGAGCCTAAGAAGGGAATTCCCATTTCCACGCTAAGTTTCTTTCCTCCTCCTTCTTTAAACAGCGAAATCTCTTTTCCGCAGTGAGGACATTTAAAACCGCTCATGTTTTCTATAATACCGAGCAGTTTTATATTTAGTTTCTTGACAAAATCAATTGACTTTTTTACATCAAGAATTGAAATCTCCTGTGGAGTAGTTACCACAATTGCACTACTCGCGGGAACGAGCTGAGCCATGGATAAAGGCTCGTCTCCGGTACCGGGAGGAGCATCCACAATCAGCCAATCAAGCTTACCCCACTGGATATCACTGAGAAACTGCTGAATAATCTTCATCTTCAGAGGCCCTCTCCATATTATAGCCTGATGCTCATCCTGAAGCATAAATGCCATAGACGCAAGTTTTAAATTATCGGATATTACAACCGGTTCGATTCTGTTCTCTTGTGAACTTTGCATCCTCTCTTTTTCTACACCTAACATCTTGGGGAGATTTGGCCCATGAATATCAATGTCCATAAGTCCAACTTTTTCTCCACGCCCAGCTAAAACAAGAGCAAGATTACTTGCAACCGTACTCTTGCCAACACCACCCTTACCACTCATCACCAT
>CAZRYJ010000165.1:0-4026 GCA_964604245.1 uncultured bacterium
GAACAGAAAATGCTATCCAGGACTTAAATAAGAGGCAGATTCCCGGCACAATAAAGAAAATAAAGGAAGAATATAAAGGGTGTCTACATATAGAATAAACCCCTTTTGTTATTATAGTGTTTCCAAAATATGCTTTATGCACAGAAAACCCCGAAACAATATACAATGGTATTCCAATAACTATGAGAAAAATGCCCGAAATCAAAAATAACCTGTATGGTAAAAATTTTATATAAAATACCGGATAAGTGAAATAATGTATAAAAATAATCACAGCCGAATAACCTAAAGTCAAAACAGTTAGTTTAATTCCTATACCCAAAAACGAAATCCTATCTGACATATTTATTAACCTCCATCTTTTTTATTTACCCCCGGAAGATTTTTTCTTAATTATCTTTTCCGATATACTTATTATAGAAGGCATGAAAAGTACTGTTGTAATAAAGCAGGCACCGACTCCGAAAACAAGAAGCGCCCCAAGACCGATAAAACCTCTGTATTCCGATATCATAAGAGAACCGAACCCAGCCATCGTAGTTAAAGACGTCAAAAGAACGGCTTTGCCGGTACTCAAAAGAACATGCGAAGTCTCAGAAAATCCCTCTACCCGATACCGGTGCAATATATGAACCCCGTCATCGATTCCTATTCCCACAATCATTGGAATACCTATCACGTTAACCACCGTAAGCATTATTCCAAACGAGGAAAGAAGTCCCAACATCCATAACCCCCCGGCAATAAGTGGAATAACACCTAAAAAAGCAAGTTTCAAACTGCGAAAATCCACCCACAGTAAGAAAACCACGATAAATAAAGTAAGAACTGTAGCTCTTTTTCCGTCTCTACCGATCAACTCTATCAGTTTCAAGAAAAGCGGAGGCATTCCGGTAAATTTTTCACTAACCAATTTTAACTGCCTGATGAAATTTCTTAAGTTCTCAACATTCCATACATACTCTCTCGAATAGATATTTACAAGAAAAATGCTTTCATCATCGCTCACATATCTACTCTTTATATTATCAGGAATATTATCCAGATTAAGAAACTCGGTATTAGCCATATCATAAGTTTTATTCCTTAAAACCGGCATATAAAATTCCCGGAATTTATTGAGTGCCTTAATAGCTTTATTCGGGTTTCCTTTTATTTTATCGGCAAGATTCAAAATAATATTGTTAGGACTTTCTGCTTCGGGGTCACCTATTATTTCCCTACATTTCTTATCGACTTTATCCTGTCCTCCCAAAAAAGCGAGCTGAGAAAGTTCATAAATATTCATGTCGAGTCGTTCTAACTGTTTTATCAAGTTTTTTAAATTATTCGATGTTAAGGGAATATCTTCATTATTTTTAGCTAATAATTCTCTTATTTTCTTAATATAAACAAGTCTTTTTTTCTGTTTCTCCACTGGAGGACAGTAATCTCCGATATTTTCGACCATGGAAAAAGAAGGCATCTCCTTAGCCTTTTCCGCAATTTCGTATGATTCCTCGATCGTCGAAGCGCTCACTATAGCATAATCGACCGAAAGATCGAAAGCCTCGAGAACTGTATCCTGAAGTGCAACCGAGGGAAGTCCTTTCGGTTCTATGTTAAGCATGTCATAGTCGAATTTTAGACGTGATTTAAATTGATAGAAAAAAAATCCGGTAAAGACAATTCCAATCAATAAATATCTAAAAGGACGCCGGTTTATACTTTCACCTAAGTTCTCCAGAGCCTTAAACTCAATGTGTTTAGGCTGAAAAGGTTTCTTCCTGAATTTATTTGAAAATCTTTCCATAGCCGCGAGAAATGCGGGTAAACCAATCATAGTTACGACCATAGCGCATATAATACCCATTCCGAGAACAATACCCATTTCTTTTATACCCCGCGTTACTGATATAGAAAGAGTAAAGAAAGCGGCGGCGGTAGTTAAAGCGCCTGTAATTATTCCCCCTCCGGACCGTACGAGAGCCTCTTCCATCGCGATAGTCGTATCGGGATCGATTTCTCTACGCTCGCTGTACAAAGAAATAATATGTATCGCGTAATCTATACCGAGACCAATCAAAATAACCCCAAACATTGCGGTCATAATATTTAGTCTTCCCGGGTAAATAGCCACAAGCCCTAATGTTATAATAATCGCGAGAATAAGATTGACCCCCGCGAGGACCGGTACGCTCAACATCCTGAAAGTAATAACAAATAAGAATAAAACCAATACCAGAGCAAGTATAAAACCAAAAGTCATATCTCTCTGTGTATAATACATTTCATCTCTCTGAAGAGGGATACTCCCCGCAAGCCCGGCTCTAACACCCGGAAAATCGGCTAAATTCCTGTCGAGTATCGCCTGTATCGAATCAGTCGAAGCAACACATTTATCTATCTCTACTCCCGTGAAAGTCGGCTTGACAGTCATCAAAAGAATTCTCTTATCCTGAGAAATGAAATACGTATCTCCATAAAGAAATCTCTCGACTGCATCCTCCGCAACTTGCTCTTCCGCCTCAGCAGGATTGCTGATAAACTTATCCATCGTAGAAATCCAGTACTGAAAGCCATCCAGAGACATCACAGCTTCATCCTCTTTCTGTTTAGTGCTGAGAGCCTCATCATCTCCCATGTATTCTTTTTCAAAATTATCGTTTATACTCCTCAAAAGAGGTATAAGATTCAGGTTTTGAAACATATCATAAGTACTCTTCAGATCAGACTCCTTTAAAAGCATAAAACCGTGCTCTGAGAAAAAATCCTTATCTATCTTATAATATATCTCATCAACATAATCGGAGAGTTTCTCTATTTGGGGAGCTATCTTATCGGCAAACTTTTTTATTTCCTTCTCCCTCCCCCGCACTACGACTATCGTATTCGACACACTTGTAAATTCATTTAGAATCATATCGAACTCTTCCGCCATAGGTTCATTGGCGGGCAGCATATCAGACCAGCTCATATCCAACGTAAACATTTTATTTGTATAAAGATACGCTACAGCTCCCAGTGAAACTGCCGCAATCAGAAAAAGAGCTATTAAAATTTGCCATGGATGCGTAGTCGAAAAACGCCCCCATTTTCTAAGTAATCTTTCTCTCATCTCAACACTCCTTTCATTTATTTAAAAATATACTCTCCCGCGGATAACCACTCCATTTCCCAACTTGCTATTATAAAACCTACCCTCGCATCCCGTGTAAATATTTCCCATAATATTTAAATCCACATTTTCAAAAATATTATAATCTATTACGGGAACAATCGCAGCACTTCCGTCATTTATGCAAAAAATAGATAGAATTTGCAGATTTATTAAATCGGTTATTGGATAACTGACCATACCATACATTTGATCCCGGCTTATGGTCTTATTCTCACCCAGATAAAACCTCAACCAATCATTAATATCATAATCCTGGTAACTTGTTTCCCCTCTTTCATTCCTATGATATTCGAGCAAAAAATAAAAACCGGATTCAAAAGTATAATCGGTTCCCACTAAAAACTCATAGAAATCATCGGATTCATCCAGAAAACTGTAAGCTCCTTCTCCCCAGACCCCTAAACCAAAAAGCTGCCCCACGAATTCACATCCAACAAGCCTTCTCCTCTGGTTTATTACAGAAAGCGAATAAAAATCAGTCAAGTGATCCCGGAATTCATATCCGCTTAAAGTAAAATCAAAATGACTCAATCCGATTTTAAAACGAAGAAGTTTTCCTGAATTCGTCCAATCGCTTTCGATAGGAGAATAAAGAAACATAAGATTCGTCCTGCTCGAAAACATAATATCCATTCTTCCCCCATTATGTCCGGTTTGCTCGTAAGTAGGGTCGAGCGCATCCTTTGAATTGAATACATCTACCGGATTGGAAAAATATCCCGTACCGGGTGAAAATTGTTGTTTCCCGAAAGTACAGGAAACTCTCGAATTTGACATTTTGACATAAGTATTATCTAAATATAAAGTATCATTAAAACTAAAAAGAAAATAAGACTGCATCCCCTCGGGAACTTCGCTTCTTATAA
>CAZRYJ010000166.1:0-4016 GCA_964604245.1 uncultured bacterium
GAACATGATATGAAAGTAGTAACCGGAATCGCCGACAATATAATTGTCCTGAACTATGGTAAAAAGATAGCAGAAGGCTCACCTTCAGAAGTTGTAAAAAATAAAGAAGTCATTAAGGCATATTTAGGTGCGGGAAAATGAATAAAAAGCAACATCTACTTGAAGTGAAATATCTATCTGTTAATTATGGTACTGTTGAAGCTCTGAAAGAAATCTCTTTTACTGTTAATGAAGATGAAATAGTCGCCTTGATAGGACCAAACGGCGCGGGAAAATCCACTGCCCTAAAGACCATCTGTGGATTACTAACCCCTCGATCGGGAGAGATTTTGTTTAAAGGGGAAAAGATAAACGGCAAACAGCCATATCAACTTGTGGAAAAGAAGTTATGTCTGGTTCCCGAAGGCAGAAAAGTATTTACTTCTATGACTATTCTTGAAAATCTCGAAATGGGTGCATATACCAGAGACGATAAAAAGAGTATAAAAGAAGATATCGATAAAGTATTCAGGTTATTTCCTGTTCTAAAAGAAAGACCAAAACAAAAAGCAGGGACATTAAGCAGTGGCGAACAGCAAATGCTTGCAATCGGCAGAGCACTGATGTTAAAGCCAAAATTACTCCTACTGGACGAACCTTCTCTTGGACTTTCCCCAAATTACATAAACATTGTATTTGAAAAAATAAAGAAAATCAACAAAGAAGGAACTACCATTCTTCTCGTAGAACAGAATGCAAGAATGGCTTTAGAATACGCCGATAGGGCGTATGTTTTTAGAATCGGAGAGATTTTCCTGGAAGATACTGGTAAAAATTTACTTAAAAATGACGAAGTCAGAAAATCATTCTTAGGAGAGGAATAGATATTACTCCCTATACTTTTCAAGAAGAAATGCCTTGAAACAAAAATATTTATAACATTTCAAGGGCTAACACTATTGTCTTTCTAATTTTTATATTTGTTTTTTCTCGTAAAATTTAGATTTTATACTTGACTTTTATATATATGTATAATATAATGGGTGTTTATGATTATAATTACCCGGGAATATGAAGATGAATTTACCAAATTTATTAAGTAGTATGTATAAAGTATTTTATACCAAAAAATGATATATTGGAGGCGATTTTATGAAATCTGATCAACTGCCAGATTACTGTATGTATATAAATGAAGAAATATTAAAACGTTATGGTATTATTTTTAAAAAAAGCGTTAAAAGAGGAAAAACGCTAAGTACTGGATTTCCAATAAAAGCTCTTAATATAATTGGGGACATATCAAACACAGAAACTATACAAATGGGATTAACATTTAAGGAATTATATGAAAAATGCACTTCGAAAAAAATACGTAATAATGGTTTAGAAGAATTTGACGGCTATTTAAAATATAAATCTGATAACGATATAACGTTCATAATTAATAGTAAGGAATTAAAACTTGATCCTGATTGTATTGGCAAATTACTAGATTATGAAACTAAACATAATCCAAAAGTGATAATCTTTGGAAAAAAAATATCCGAAAAGACTATTAAGGTAGGTGCTATTTTTTTGGCTCCTGAGCAGTTTAATAAGCCAGGTGTAAATCGCAATAAAATCCCTGTATGTATACCAGGTCTTGAAAGAATATTATTTCCAAGTGATAAAGAAGAAAATAGAGGATTTTTAAATCCTAAAAAAGCACAAGACTATACTGTTCCCAAAATAATCCTCGTAAAAGGTGCACCTGGCACCGGTAAAACTACGATGGCAATACAAATGCTTATATCAATGGCAAGAAGTAAGTTTAACTGTGTTTTCTGGTCAACTAATAATGATTTAAATTCAATACAAACAATGGCTAGTTTATATGAATTTTGTAGTAAAAAGGAGTTTAATAAACTTATGAAAGGAGATGGTCGACGAATATCTATAAGAACAATTGGTTTAAAATCGTTACCACATCTTCAAATCAAGCGTTTCTCAAACAATTCAATATCAAAAAATACAAATGTTTTATTTATTGATTCATTAAATATTTCAGATGAAAATATTAAAAGAGAGCAAATTTGGGAATTATTTCAAAATTATAAAAAATATAATATACTGACTTTTATTTTCTTGGAAGATTATTTAGAATCTTGCACAAATAAAGTCAAACAAATAAATATGGATTGCGAATTTTTATCAGATGTAGTCATTCAATTATCCGAAAAATATAGGTTGAATTATCATACTTGGGAGATCAAAATCACAAAAAAACATTATGGCCCCCAGACATACGGATGGCACCAATATAAGATATGCAAACCAGGTCATGGATTATCTAATTTAGATAAAAGTAAAGGTATTGTGGTTTATCCTTCGATTCATAGGTATCTCTCTGGTTTAAGACATGCAATTCCTCCTCACAGGAAAGAAAATTATGTTCACAGCGGCATCACACATCTTGATGAGATTTTTCAAGGTGAGAAGGGTAAAATCACCACTGAATCTATGCCACCAGATTCGTGCATAGTAATCCGTGGAATAAAAGGTGGGCATAAATTACCGTTAGGGTTAAATCTCCTGTTGGGTGGTTTATGGAAAGTAAGTGCAGATAATCTTGTTGTTGCTGATAAAGATGTATTGATTATATTACTAGATGAGGAAGCCAATATTGATATCCCAAAGGCAGCTATTGCTAAAAACTCTCACTTATTTACATCTAATGTAATCGATAGTGAGAAATATAATGGTATTGAAACATTAGATAATTCAAATTGGATCAAATGGGTAAACAACGATGGCATTCCAACAGATACAGAAGAATGCGAAAGTAGAAAGAAAGAATGTAAATGGCAAGACATATGTAAAGAAGTTTATAGCTCCGGTAAGAAAGTATTCTTCAAAAAGTTTTGTGCACGTATTGGAGAAGAAAAAGAACACTCCAAAGTTGTTGTTGCCGGCTTTAGACCAGGGTGTATAACACCTGAAGAATTTCTACGAATCACTTCTAAATTAATAGATCCTGAAAACACACTTCGTACAGGGAATCCTGATCCCATTTTTTCAAGGGTACTTTTCATTTCGACAGCACATTTAAATATGAGATTCCCTTTATTAGATAGTGAAAAATTATTTTTGCCGGCGTTAGTAGATTTATTTAAATCACAAAGGATCATTTCTATATTTATAGATGTTGTAGGTGAAGGATCAAATAAAAACTTAACTTATGGTTTATCAGCACTTGCAGACTATTTAATACATGTCGACGAATTTTCAAAAGAGGAAAAAAGTAAAATGAACATTCGTGTTCGCAACTATAGGGATATTAAAAACAAAATAGAGTCAAACTTAGAAGATAAAAGCAAAGGATATTACTGGTCTAAAGTACAAGTAGAAAATGTCCGTGGAAAAGAATACCTACGTCCCTATCATACTATGACTGTTAGACCTGAAGAAGATACAGAAACTAATCGACTTTATTTATTAAATTATGAAGATACAAATCCATTTAAAGTAGAATTCAGCAATATTGGGAAAACCTAATACCCCCATTCTATGTATCTGGTATAGTTCGAAAATCTCGAAAACAATAAAAAGGATGACTATCAATTCTGAATTCTTAATTTTGAATTATGAATTGCCCCACTACCCCAAAAACTTAAAAAAACAAGGGGATAAAACTTTCAATGCGAAAAGAAAAGTTTGAAACAAAAATTGTTTTAGAAAACTTAAAAGATTTTACAGAAAAGACATATCCACAAATTACAAAATTATCAGTATATCGCATAAGAAGAAAATTGTAAATTTTGAAGTGCGACCCCATTATATATCATACAAAAGTCTTAGATTGACAAGGATAGAATTTCTATTATAATTACAGTATGAGTTTTTCGTGAATCTTAAAAAAATTAAGCTGGAGGGAAAAGAAATGAAAAAATTATTCGTATTGTTGAGTTATTGTTTCATAATGGGGAATTACGGATACGGGCAATCTCCATCGTTTCAAACTTATATGAACCCTGTTATTCCCGGAGACCACCCGG
>CAZRYJ010000167.1:0-4012 GCA_964604245.1 uncultured bacterium
ATAAAAGAGAAAGAAACATCTTTCGATCTTTATTATTGAAAAATATGTTCCGTTTACCGGTTCCACGCGAAGTAATATGATAAACAGCACCTGAAAATTCTATTCGTAATGGTCTACTCATATAATATATCCTATATTTAAAAATTCAAAAAACAAGACCTGACCCCAGTATTTCCCACTGATACGATATATTCTTCACTTCCTTCTTCCGATTTCACCCTAACCTCATCCAACATATCTTCATCCATAAAAGAGGAAAATAATATTTTAACATTTATTGCTTTATCGCCTATACTTGCCGGCGACTTTATTCCGGATTCTGTGCTTCCCCCATAATCCCATTCATAAGGATAACTCTGGGGATTATCCCCATAAACTCCATATTGATAAATAATATTTTCCCCCTGTTTGATAAGAACCCCTGCTATCCTGGTACTGTTGTAGAGTTTCATTTCTG
The DNA here is from genome assembly GCA_964604245.1 of uncultured bacterium. GTDB lineage: Bacteria > Hydrothermota > UBA3072 > UBA3072 > UBA3072 > JAFGHJ01. The sequence goes on from CAZRYJ010000167.1 coordinate 458, forward strand.
GATTGCCAGACATCATAAGTCTTGCATCACCATATTCTTCCCTAGCCTTACCAACTGTTTTGTTCCTTAAATCACCTTGCTGATCAACAACACCACTTAAATCTTTTCCTCCTGTTCTGTAAAATATATTTTGCGGACCACTCGTAAACGCATCATCGCCTTGCACCTCACCGACAACACCTTCCCATCCAAAGCAGCAACCTGCTCCGTTAAAAGCATTAATAAAAAATTTAGAATGACATGCGTCCACAAACACTAAAGAATAGGGAAGATTTGTTCTCTTCTGAAGAAAAAGAGGAGAAATTCTAATATCACATATCCCGGTCTGCTTATTTTTAACATATCTAATCTCATCTAATCCAGCATTGTAATAACCTTGTAATTTTTTCATTCTCTCTATCGCCGCCGCTTCATCTGTTCCCCAATACTCGATTGCTATCCATCCATCCGAAGACCCATGCCCCGCTATTATAAGAAAACCGTATCCTACTGTTAATATTTTCATCAATCTAGATAAATCGTTAAATCCGCTCTCAAAACCAAATTCATATCCATGTGGTTCTAATATATCCCAATCTCCTATTGAGGCAAACAAGGCAGCTGCAGTTTCCACCTCGTTTGGCTTATCGTAAGCGGCAAAGCCATATCCTTTAGAGCTTTTTGGTATCTGCGGAGGATTAATGCCTAAAAGAGAGCCGCTTGTAAATATAAAAAGATATAAAAATAGTGTTATCTTCTTCATTTTTTATTCTACCTATTTATTTTTATCAGGCCATTCTGAGGGGGCGAAATTATAAATCAGTTCTTTAATATTTTCCTCGGATGGTAACGGTACCTCAGATTGTATTTCTTCGATTTTTTTCTCTATTGATAAACTTTCATGTTCCAAAATTTCCAAAATTTTCCAGACCCGATATCCCTGCCAACTATTAACACCACTTCCCTTCCTATTAAAAGAAGGATGAAATATTATGTCTCCATCTCTTAATTCCCCTTCTATTCCGTTTTTCCAAAAAATTGCATATTTCTTCCCAGCATCAGAATCTCGAGTCTTCTGGGACGAGTAATGAGTATAACCAGATGAAGAATCTCTCCCCTCTAATTCCAATCCAATCCCTATTAAATCATCAGGAGATTTACTATATCCTGGTAGAAAATAACCAATTCCTAGAGAACAATCATCTTTTCCTACGAAAGTGGTATCAATTTTCACAATTAAAGTTTCAGCTTCAGCCAACTTATAAATCGAATCAAGCGCTTTAACCCTTCCTACTCTCGGCTCAAGTAATTCATATGTACTACTAATTTTGTCAAATAAAGAGCGCAACCTTTCTCGATAAGGTTTAGATATAATACGTGCTTCGCCATACTTCTCGTCGAGCTTTATTTCTTCCCTTCTTTTCTTCTCGATTTCGAATTTAGAACGAATATGAGGGAAAATCTGAACCCCGTTAATAAACAACATTGTATCATTCTTTATCTCCACCTTATACGGCGGTTTAATATAATGACCATAAGCAATAACATGCCCGGTTGTTATTCCGGAATTCGGAGTTATTTGCTTTATTTCGGTTCTGTATAAAGCCGGTTCTTCCTCAGGCTTAATCGATGGAGTTTCTTCAGCCCCAAAAGCCTTTCCACCCTCAATCGCCGTAGATACCGGCTTAGCTTCTTTCTCCAAATTCTCCACCTCTGCCTTTGTCGCCATTCCAAGTAAGAACACACAAACTGTTAAAATAAATAAAAACCTTTTAAACATTTAAAACCTCCTCTTAATTCAGTTAAATAGCCAAATTATTAAAACGATTATACTATCCCCTCACGCATCAAAAAACATACTTTAATATTCTATGGAAAATTACATTCCTGTCAAGTCCACCGTATAATTAATTAGGAAAAAACACTATATTCTCTCCTCCACTCTCACACCCCCCCAATTGGGGTTAGGTCTTCTTTGAAAAATTCAGTACTTTTATTCTTCATGCGCAGTGCCTCGTTATCTGAACTCATTCTGTAATTGGAATTCAGAAAAGGGGGGGGTTTTCTAATCACCATAATATCTTTATTGCCTAATTTTTTTTGATACTTCTATATAAGGTGAAAGCATATCTCACTTAGTATTGGGTAAACGAACGAACTGATCTTATTATTTCATAGGCTTTCATGGTATTTTTCAAGCACGTACAACGGCATATAACTCATTTATGCTTACAAAGTATTTTATCCAAAGTAAATTTTGCATATTCGTATTTCAAGGGCTGCTCATCTTACTTTAAGGTATATCTAACAACCCGAATTAAATTTTAAGAGCAATTTCCAGTTTATTCTACCATCAACACAATAATTTTTACTAAATTCTTCTGTAAAAAGATTGATAATTCTTGAATAAGCTTCTAAAAAATCTTGATTCTTTTCTTTTGCTTTATGCCCTAAAGGTTCGATTAAATCTACATATAAATTTTTATCACCTGAAATAAATTCCCAAAATACTTGTCCGCAATATTTAAAATAAATTCCGTTTTTATCTGGCTTATTATCTTTTCCATAACAACAACCATTAACAGAAATAATATTTAATTTTGAATTACTCGTTCTAAGAGTTTTACGTGCTTGGTTGAAATCTGATATCATTTTTTTTATCTGACTACTATTTCCCCAATTGGGGCCTGATTTTATAGCTACAATATATCTTATGCCTTCTTTATCGAATTCTAAATCGATACCAACAGCACTTGATTTTCGACCACCGTAAATCTTAGAATTAATAAATATTGCTAAGCCTTCCAACCAATCTCCGAAGATTGTCTCTTCTTGAGAAGATAGATGTGCACCTAAGATATTTTTTACCAAGTCATGAGCTGTTAAAATGTTTTTCGCTTTAAATAAATAGGGATTTTTTCTCCGTAGTACTTGTTCGAGTTTCAGAGATTCAAGACTATGTAATCTTTTCTCATGGAATATACCGATATTCCTTTTGACATAATTAATAACTTCATCTCTTAATATCTTCATATTCTTCTACTTCATCAAAGAGTGTTTTCTTTCTTTTTTTATCAAAGTAATTTCTTACCATTTCATAATATTCAGGCAGAATATCGATTCCCAATGTGTTTCTTTCTAATTTTTTGGCTGCTTTTAACGTAGTCCCAGATCCCATAAAAGGATCCAACACCCAATCATTTTCTTTGGTGAACAATTTTATAAACCAAGAGGGTAATGATTCGGGGAAGGCAGCACTATGTTTTTTATTTGAACATTCTGTAGACATGTGAATTACATTTGTAGGATAAACGTGATTTCTTTCTAACCAATTCGATACATTTTTACCAAAACCGCTTTTATTTTTTGCGTTATCCCTAATTTTATCTGTTTCACTTAGATTTTTTAAACGATTTTTCGACCAATCGCCGATTGGTACCATAACAGCTTCTTGATACATATTAAAACGCTTATTTTTATTGAATTGCAATAACCTTTCCCATGCATCTCTAAAACGATTCGGCCATTTTCCGGGATAACAATTTTTTTTATGCCAGATAAATTCTTCTGTCCATA
>CAZRYJ010000168.1:0-2832 GCA_964604245.1 uncultured bacterium
TAACCGTATAATTTATACAATTATGGAAGTTGAAATAAAAAAAATAGACGGTTTAAAATTAACAGGAAAGGATAATTCCGGACACGAAATTGTAATAGACACAAAAAAAGAACTCGGAGGACATGACTCCGCTCCCAGCCCGATGAACCTCCTGCTCCTTTCCCTTGGAAGCTGTACTTTGATGGACGTGATTTCTCTCTGCGACAAAATGAGGGTGAATTATGAAGACATGATTGTTAAAGTAAAAGGAGAAAGACTCGATAAGCATCCAAAAATTTTCAAGAGCATTGAAGTCAAATATCTTGTCTACGGAAAAGACCCTGATGAATCAAAAATAAAAAAAGCAATTGATTTATCAACCAAAAAGTACTGCTCCATCCATGCAATGCTCGGAAAAAGCACCGCCATATCGAGCAGTTTAGAAATTATTAAAAGGAAATAAAATCCGGAGGAATAATGAGAGAAGATAAATTTACCCAGAAGGCAAAAGAAGCTCTTTCAATAGCGCAGTCTTCCCTTTCAAAATTCAACCATTCGGAAATGACCCCTCTTCACTTACTATACGGCTTACTTGATGATCCGGAAGGAATTGTACCAAAATTAATAGAAGACATGGGATTGAATACCGATAAGGTAAAAAATAGGGTATTAGATGAACTTGAAAAAATTCCAAAAGCTTACGGTACAGTACAGGTTTACTTATCCTCGCAAGCAAATAAAGCTCTGGACAACGCCTGGGAAGAAGCGCGAAGATTAAACGATAAATATATAGGAACCGAGCATATACTGCTCTCATTGACTGAGGATACCGGAAAAACCGGAGAAATACTTATCGATTCCGGAATAAGCAAGGAAAGAATCTACTCTTCTCTAAAAAACGTAAGAGGCGAAGGAAGAATCGAAGATCCGGATGCTGAAAGTAAATACAAAATACTGGAAAGATATACACGGGATCTCACAAAAGAAGAAGGCGATCCTGTCATTAACAGAGAAAAAGAAATTCAGCGAGTAATGCAAATTCTAATAAGAAAGACAAAGAATAATCCCGTACTCATTGGTGAAGCCGGAGTTGGCAAAACCGCAATTGTCGAAGGACTGGCACAAAGAATCAAAGGCGAAAAGGTTCCTGAATTATTGAAGAACAAAAAAATCCTGGAACTTGACCTGGCTGGCCTTATTGCCGGAACAAAATTCCGCGGGGAATTCGAAGACCGACTAAAAGCAATTATGGGTGAACTTGAGAAGAAAAAAGATGAACTTATACTGTTCATAGATGAGATTCATACTGTCGTCGGAGCCGGTGCCGCGGAAGGGGCAATGGATGCTTCCAATATGATGAAACCCTTCCTGGCAAGAGGAGCAATGAAAACTATAGGAGCTACAACTATCTCCGAGTACAGAAAACATATCGAAAAAGACCCCGCGCTCGAAAGAAGGTTTCAACCCATATGGGTAAACGAACCATCAGTTGCGGATTCTATAGAGATACTACGGGGCTTAAAAGAATCGTATGAGAAATATCACGAGGTTGAAATAGACGATTCCGCAATCGAAGCGTCCGTAAAACTATCCAAACGTTATATAACGGATCGGCACTTACCCGATAAGGCAATTGACCTCCTCGATGAAGCCTGCGCGAAACTCCAACTTGAAAAAGCGGACATCCCCGGAGATTTAAAAAAGAAGGAAGAAAAAATCAAAAGTCTCCAGGAAGAAGCAAAGAAGGTTGCAGAGGAAGGAGACCATCGCGGCGCGCATAAGATGATTGAAGAAGAGGAAAAATTACGTAAAGAATACGAGAGAGAAAAAGAAAAATGGACGGAATGTCACCCCTGTGATAAACCAATAAGCGATGAGGATATCGCCGTTATAGTTTCCGACTGGACCGGTATCCCCGTGAGCAAGATGCTGGAAAAAGAAAAACATAAACTAACGAATCTCGAAGATGAAATACATAAAAGAATAGTAAATCAAGAACATGCGGTAAAAGCAGTGGCAGATTCAATAAGAAGGGCACGGTCCGGCATTTCCGATCCCGACAAACCAATAGGCTCTTTCATCTTTTTGGGACCGACAGGTGTCGGAAAAACAGAACTGGCAAAAGTTCTTGCCTGGATTCTCTTTGACTCGGAAGATGCTCTAATAAGAGTCGACATGAGCGAATTTATGGAAAAACATTCGATCTCGCGCCTCATCGGAGCTCCCCCGGGTTATGTGGGATATGAAGAAGGCGGTTATTTAACGGAAGCCGTACGAAAAAGACCTTACAGCGTAATCCTTTACGACGAGATAGAGAAAGCTCATCCTGAAGCTTTCAATATTTTACTACAAATTTTAGACGACGGCAGGCTCACCGACGGAAAAGGACGGACCGTGAACTTTACCAATACGGTTAACATAATGACCTCAAATATAGCATCAGACGTGATTCAGAATCTCGCGGACAATTATGACCTTCTCGAAGAAAAGGTTACCGAACAGTTAAGGCTCAAAATGAGACCTGAATTCCTGAACAGAATCGACGACATAATCATCTTCAAACCTCTTAACCTTGAACAGGTAAAGGAAATTGTAGATATAATGATAAGGGACCTTTCAGGTCGGCTTAAGGAGTCGGATATCGAGCTAGAAATAACGGAGGACGCAAGAGACCTGCTTGCAGGCAAAGGTTATGATAAATCTTTTGGAGCAAGACCCCTTGCAAGAACAATTCAGAAATTTATCGAAACACCCCTATCCCTTAAAATAATTGACGGGGAAATAAGTAAAGGAAAAGTTATTATCGACGTAAAGAATAAAGAGTTCGTATTCAAAAAGAAAAAATAACGGAAC
>CAZRYJ010000168.1:2932-3993 GCA_964604245.1 uncultured bacterium
GTTCTCTCTATAACATCCTGGGTGATAAAATTTCTAAAGGTTTTATCACAATAAAAGAACCTTCAAAGGAAAATATAGGACCGATTAAAGTCATCCAGGCAGGACATCCAATACCTACCGAAAAAGGAATAAAAGGGGCAAACGAAATTTTATCCCTCGCAGAAAAAGCACAAGAAAAAGACCTTATAATCGCCCTTATATCCGGTGGCGGCTCGGCTTTACTTGCAGCACCTCTTGAAGGTATAATCCTTTCGGATTTGCAGAAAATGAACGAATTACTGTTAGCCTCGGGCGCTTCCATAAACGAAATAAATACTATAAGAAAACACATTTCAAAGATAAAAGGCGGCAGGCTATCACAAATTGCTTATCCTGCCAGATTGATTTCCCTTATTATCTCGGATGTGGTAGGAGATGACTTATCCACCATAGCTTCAGGACCAACCGTCGGAGACAGCACAACTTACAAAGACGCATACAACATATTAAGGAAATACAATTTAACAGAAAAAGTTTCTTCTTCCGTTTTAGATACTATAAAGAGAGGCGTTGACGGGCAAATTCCCGAAACCCCTTTCCCTGATGATGAAGTATTATCCAAAACGTATAATAGAATTATATTATGTAATACTTCAACATTAGAAAGCGCACGAGAAAAAGCAGTAGAACTGGGATACAACACACTAATTCTTTCTTCAAAAATAGAAGGCGCATCGAGAGAAGCCGGTGCTTTTCACGGTGAAATAGCAAAAGAAATTTCCCTGTCCGGCATCCCAATAAAACCTCCCGCAATAGTCCTTTCGGGAGGAGAGTGTGTGGTTACACTCGATAAAATCGGAAAAGAAGAGGGCGGCCCAAATCAGGAGTGTGTAATCGGTTTTGCAGAAAAAATGGGTTCACTAAGTAATACAGCTTTCCTTTCGATTGATACAGACGGAATAGACGGATATTCTGAATTTGCCGGCGGAATTGTAGGCGGCAATAATATGAAAATAAATCGGGAAGAAATCGAAGAAGCGTTAACAAACCATTCCTCATCGGATTTCCTAAGGAAAATAGAA
>CAZRYJ010000169.1:0-3981 GCA_964604245.1 uncultured bacterium
CTATGGCTTTTTCTGGTTTTGCCGGACATACATTCTGGCATGCTCCGCAACCGATACAAATTGAAGGTCTTGTCGTGGGTATGAACAATAATCTTTTATATGGTATCATTCTTACGGCATCGGTCGGGCATATCTCGGCGCAAGCGCCGCAGTTAGTATTGTTCTTGTAAACAACACAAAAATCTTTAATGAATTTGACTGTACCTATCTGGATTTTTTTCTTTTCTTCTTTTGTACGAGGCATTATTGCGTCGGTCGGACACACTTTCAGGCATTCATTGCATTCATAAGCACAATATCCGCTGTAAAAATCCATATGAGGAAGAAAAGCCCCTATAAGTCCATATTGAAACAAAGAGGGCTGAAGTACGTTTGTAGGACACTTATTTACACACAGATAACATGCAGTACATTTGCTTATATATTTGTCAAGACTAATGCTTCCTGGTGGGGTTGGAGGTGGAAGAGGAGTTTTGTCAGCGGTTTTTTTATTGCGGAGTAATAAATTGATTCCCGAAAAAGTTAAAATACCAAGGAAAGAATAAATAAATTTCCTTCTGGAGATGCTTTCTTTTTTTTCGGCTTCTATTCTTTTGTCCTTTACAAATAATTTGTATTTAATTGCAGATTCGGGACATACTTCTAAGCAGTTAAAACATCTGATGCAGGAAGAATTATCTACAACTTTGTCTTTTGAATTTATGCATTCTGCTTTGCAAACGGATGCGCAAATTCCACAAGAGGTGCAGCTGGACTTATCGATTTCTATTCTATATAAGCAGCGGACCGAAAAAATACCGAGGAAAGTACCCAGTGGACAGATAGAATTGCAGTAGAGTCTACCCCTTTTTAAAGATAAATATACGATTATTCCGAAAATTAATATGAAAGGTGTTATACCTAATATATTGATAGTTGAAAAGTTCATGATACCAAGCCAGTATATGTCGGCTTTTCTAAGGATTAGTTCGCTGCTGTTATTAATAAGAGCTATGAGAGGTTTTATTATATAGTTTACCAGTCTCCCGAAGAGGCTGTACGGATCTAAGTAGCCAATAAGGTAAAGACTTCCTGATATAAGGCTTATAATTAAGAGAATGAGTATTGTTAAGCGTAATACGGTAAAAGACTTATGATGTTTAAATTTTGCTCTTTTTTTTACTGTTTTTTTTGTTCTTATTAGAATATCTTGAAAACAGCCGAGAGGACAGAAAAAGGAGCAGTAAATCCTTCCGAATATTGCCGTTGTTATGAGAAATAAAATGAGTAAAAATAAAGACAGGATAAAACCTTCGCTCAGAAAAGAAATTATTAGCGGAATTATTTGAGATTTGACAGGTATGCTCTTAAGTTTTTCCGGAAAGAAGAAAAAGAAAGAAAAAGTTATGGAAATAAAAAATATAACCTCGAGAGTTACTCGTAGAATTTTTAACTTGCCTGCTCTCATTTACAGGTCTATTCTCTTTATATTTACTTCGTTAAGATTGCGGTTTCCTATACCCAGATCGTTCCCGATTTTTATATACTTTATGTTTTCTGCTTCTTCCCCCAAAATTTTTGAAGCGGCAACGTCAAGTGCTACCATGTCCTTACCTAGGAGCTGCATTTTTTTGTTTACTACATCTTCTATGGAACGTGCTCTGGGTCCATCCGTTAATATATTATAGGCATCGACTATAGTGAGATCCGGTTTTCTATATAACGGGAATTCAGCTATACATCGATCGAGATCAGTTCTATGGTAGAAAGACCGATCCCAAACAACTCCCATTAAATTCTTAAATGCACATGTCATCCTTGTACTTGAATGGTGTTTTAATATCGGAACATTTATGAAAACATCACTTTCCAGTATCAATTCGTGAACTTTGACTTTCTTTAGTGAATGAGCTCCCGGGACTCTTACTTCTTCGTAGTATGATTCCTTATTTGCTTGTACAACAGTTGCCTTAGCTTCTTTTGCCGCCTTTTCAATACCGCTAACATTGTAAGTTGTAAAACAATCATCGCATGTATGATCAAACACATAGACTCTTTTCGCTCCTGCACTGAAGCAGTGTTCGATTATTCTCTTCACAAGAGCCGGATTTGTATTGGCAGCCCCTTGGGGATTTGCAGTCCAGGCAATATTTGGTTTTACGACAACTGTTTGCCCCCTGCGTATGAATTTTCCCATTCCGCCCAAAACTTTGATACCTTCGTCGAACATTTCTTCAGGAGTACCATTTCTTACTGCTACGAGTTCCGGAGGTTTTTTGTTTTCACTATCTTTTTGTGCTGCTAGTAAAGGAGTCGATTTGACAATTGAAGAGATACCTGCGACAGCTGCCAGCGAAAAGGCTTTCTTAAAGAAATCTCTTCTATCCATTTTTTACCTCCTGGTTTTATAGGTACCAAAATACCTATATATATAATTAGCTATAATTTTTTATTTGTCAACACCCCGATGGAGATGTCCGGTCAACTTTTTATTTTTTTAAAAAGATTAGCCACTAAGACACGAAGACACAAAAAAATTTGTGTAATTTGTTGTTATTTTTTACCGTTAGAATGTTAGAAAGTTAGGAGGTTAGGAAGGGAAATACAATAAAAACCTCTGTGGGCTCTGTGAGTTATTTTTTTTCTCTGTGTTCTCTGTGGTTAAAAAAGGGGGCGTTGGGCCGGAAATTTTATACTTGACAAGATTTTGGTTTTAGATATTCATAATTTAGAATAATTTTAAAAGTAAAATGCAAATAAAAAAGATAGTAGTCGGTTTATTACAAACAAATTGTTATGTTCTTATTGGTGAAGAACAGGGAATTATTATAGACCCGGGAGAAGAAGCAGATAAAATATTAGAGGTTGTTTCTGATTTGCAAATAGATTCAATACTTTTAACGCACAATCATTTCGACCATATTGGTGCGCTATTACCGGTGATAGAATCAACTTCGGCAGAAGTTGCAATACATACTTTGGATAGAATTGATATTGCTGATAGAGAACTTAAAGATGGAGAAAGGATTCCCTTTGAAGGGAAAGAGATTTCAGTTATACATACTCCGGGGCATACTCCCGGTGGTTGTTGTTTCTATTTGAAGGGGTATCTTTTTTCCGGTGATACTTTATTTGCAGGGGGGTGGGGTAATACAATGTTTCCCGGAGGCAGTGAAGAGGCGATTTTCAAGAGTATTAAAGAAAAAATAATGATTTTGCCTGATGAAACTGTTGTTTACCCCGGTCATGGAGAAACGACGACTATCGGAGAAGAAAGATCTTTTTATTTATAAAGGAATGCAAGGAGTTAAGATTTTAAAAGAATTAGAGATAAAATTTGAGAAGCTTTCTGAATTAAAAAAAGTATGGGAGAGAATATTTGAAGTCACGGAAAATCCATCTCCTTTTGTGTCTTAGTGTGATAATAATCCTGGGTTGGGTGTGGAATTTGAAACCTTGAAAATCCGCGTTTATCTGCGTCCAATCCTTTTTGTGTACTGGTGGTTGAATTATTGCTTTTCTCTAATTTCTTTTAACAGTTTTTCAGCGTCTTTCTTATCATATAATTCAAAATGTCTTATATCTCGTGATGTTTCAAGTGATAATAATTTGTTGAGAATTTCTTTTGCTTTTTCCGGTTCTCCTGTATCTCTATAAGTTTTAGCAAGGCGTATATATGATGGGGTGTGAAGAGAATCTTTTTCTATAGCTATTTTAAACTCTTCGATTGCTTTTTTCTTATCCCCTCCAAAGAGTCCCGGAAGTGATTTATAGATTTCTCCGAGAAGCATATGAGCCCCGGCGTGTTCGGGATCAAGTTCGATAACTTTTTGTGCTTCTTTTTTTAGATCATCTACCATAAAGAGAGAATTTAAAACACCGTTGATTTTTCCTACCCCGCCTTTGTTTAACGCGAACCAGAAATGCGCTTCGGGGTTATCCGGGTTTTTTTCGATGGCAAATTTTGCCAGTTTTTCTCCTTTTTCGTACCATTCTTTCTTT
>CAZRYJ010000170.1:0-3972 GCA_964604245.1 uncultured bacterium
GAACAACAAATAGCACAAATATCACGAATCACACCACACATCCCATTTTTTATTTCGTTTTAACTTCCCAACCTCCTAACATCCTAACGATTAAAATCCTTGACAAAAAGTGATATTTCTAGTATCTTTATTAATATTCAGGAGGTAGATATGTTCTATAAAAATATTAGAAAAGTTTTATCAGGATTGATTTTTTGTTTAATATTTTTGTTTGTTCCTTCTCTTTATGCTGATTGGGCAACCGATACTGTTCTTACGGGAGATTACCCTGAAGCAATAGCTGTAAATCCCATCACGAATAAAATTTATATTGCAAATCGTTTTGATAATAGTGTGACTATTATAGATGGAGCAACAAACGATACAACCATTGAAGATGTAGGAGAAAACCCTAAGGCAATAGCGATAAATCTAAATACAAACAAAATTTATATTACAAATATGTCGGATAGTAGTGTTACTGTTATAGATGAAGCAATGCATTATAAGACTACTGTTGAAGTCGGAGCTGAACCGATGGCTATCTGCGTTAATACCAATACTAATAAAGTATACGTTGCAAATTTTGGTAGTAACGATGTAACCATTATAGATGGCGACAGTGATAGCACTACATTTGTTGCTGTCGGAGCCATGCCAACGGCAATATGCGTGAACCCAAATACCAACAAGATTTTTGTCGCGAATGGTAGTACTGCAAATGTGACTATTATTGATGGCGATTCAGATAGTACGACTACTGTTGGAGCCGGAACTACTCCTTATGCAATAGCGGTGAATCCCAGCACGAACAAAATATACGTCGCAAATGTGAATGGCGACAATGTTACAGTTATAGATGGAGCAACAAACGATACAACATCTGTTGGTGTAGGGACTCTTCCATCAACACTTTGTGTTAATTCTAACACGAACAAAATATACGTTGCAAATGGCGGAAGTAGTAATGTAACTATTATAGATGGTTTAACGAATGATACATCTACAATTATTGTTGGAGGAAATCCTCAAGGAATAGCTTTAAATCCAAACACAAATAAAATATATGTCGTGAGTCCAGATAGTAATAATGTAACAATTATAGATGGAGCAACAAGTGATACGTCCATTATAGGTGTGGGGAATAATCCCCGGAGGATAGCCGTGAATACCCTTATCAACAAGATATATGTTGCAAACTCTGATGATGACGATGTAACGGTGATTGATGGATCGGATTTTTTAACCGACATTGTTGATGCTGGCGATGAGCCTTGGGCGATAGGCGTAAATCCAATCACGAACAAGATATATGTTGCGAATAGTGCCGATGATAATGTAACGGTAATAGACGGGGCAGACAATTCAACCGACACTGTTGCTGCTGGAGAGGTGCCTGTTGCAATAGGCATAAATCCTAATACGAACAAGATATATGTGTCAAATTTTGACGGTAGCGATGTAACTGTAATAGACGGTGAAACCAATCTAACCACCTCTGTTCCAGCTGATTGCCCTGAAGAAATCTGCGTGAATCCAAACACAAACAAAATATATGTCGTAAGTTGTGATAATAAGGTGACAGTGATAGATGGAGAAACGAATGATACCTCCACTGTTACAGCTGGATGGTCGCCTGATGGTATCTGCGTAAATCCAAACACGAATAAGATATATGTGGGAAATGCTAACAGTGACGATGTAACGGTGATAGATGGGTCGGATAATTCAACCGACACAGTTCCCGCTGGAGAAGGACCTCATGATATCTGCGTAAATCCGAACACAAACAAGATATATATGACAAATTATCATAGTGACAATGTAACGGTGATAGACGGAACGGCAGATACCGTTATTGCCACTGTTCCCGTAGGAGATAACCCACATGCGATAGCTGTAAACCCAAACACAAATAAGATATATGTGGCGAATGGCGGCAGTGATTACGTAACCGTGATAGAAGGAGAAGACAATTCAACCACCGATATAACCATTGGAGAGAGCGCTGGCTCGATCTGCGTAAATCCAAACACGAATAAGATATATGTGGGAAATGGCTATACTTATGTTGATAATATAACTGTGATAGATGGTGCGACAAATAATACAACCACCGTTAGGGCTGGAGATTGCCCTTTTGAGATCTGCGTAAATCCAAACACAAACAAGATATATGTGGTAAATCAGTGCAGTGAAGATGTAACTGTGATAGATGAGGTGCAAGAATATCCTTCTCCGCTTACATCATCTATTGCTCCTCTTATTGGTAACGAAACAACGGATAGTCTTATTTTGTTTTCAGGAACTGCGGAAAATTTCAGAACTCCTAGCAATTCTAATATTATGAAGGTTCTTTACCAGTTTGAAACTACTCAAGGACCCTGGGAAGAAGCGACAATTATATCGGGTGGGGGGACTTCTTCCGTAGGATGGTCGGCAACTTCGCTTGATTCTCTTAAAATAGGATTTCACTCCCTTTACGTAGTTGCGCTTGATAGTACATCCGGAGCGATAAATATGACTGAAAGCTTTACCGGCAGTATTACGCCTTACTATTTCCTTGTTAAAGGAGACGCATCGGGTATTGAAACTGATGAAAATGTTGAACTTCCGAGTAAATTGATGCTTTATACAACTAATCCTAACCCCTTCATTAGTTCCACAACTATAGGTTATATTCTGCCTTCCGGAATGAATGCAGATAAAGTAAACCTTAATATTTACAATCTTTCGGGTATGTTGGTCAAGACACTTGTTGAAAAACCTTACGTTCCCGGTTATTATACGACCAGTTGGGACGGTACGGATAATGATAGCAAGGATGTTGCAAGCGGGATATATTTCTACCGTCTTGAAGCAGGAAATTTAAAGGCAGCAAATAAACTTGTACTGATTAAATAGGATTATAGATCTTTTTGGTCCATTGAATTGTTGGATTAGCAAAACAATAAAAATATATCCTGTTAATCTTTGTTAATCCTGTCTAAATTTTTGGGTTGTGAAGGGTAAAATAAATATAATTTTTTTCTCTGTGTCTCTGTGCCTCTGTGTGAGATATTGGTTTTTGGGTTGTGGTAGGCTTTTAAACAACACTATATTTTTTCTCTGTGTTCTCTGTGTGTTCTTTTTTTCTCTGTGTCCTCTGTGGTTAAAAAATGGAGGGGAGGGGGGTTAATCTTGACTAATTCCCTTTCATAATTATATTGAATAAAAAAAGGAGTAACAATGAAAAAATTATTAATAGTTTTTATTATAATGTTTGCCCTTTCAATACCTTCTTTGGCTCTTATACCTGAATTCGGATTAAAGGTAGGATATGACAAGCAGAGTTTTGAAGATATAGGAGTAATTACTCCCGATATTTACAGCGATTCACTCAGTACCTGGTGGCCTTCTGTAGGGGCTTTAGCTGAAATGAGTTTTCCTTTGCTGCCTTTTGGGCTAAGAGGAGAAGCAAGTTATGCTTTTAGATCCGTGAATAATACTACCGCAACCGATATCTGTCTCTCGGTTTCCGGAAAATTTATTGTTTCGCCGCCTCTCTCACCATTAGGTTTTTATTTGGGAGCAGGCCCATCCCTTCATTTTTTAAGTTGGGGGGATGAATCGGAAAACGTATACGGAGGTCAGATATACACCGGAGCAAATCTCAAACTGGGTTTGAGTGTTTTCGGAGAAGTCGGTTACGGAAAGATGTTCCCGAGTGAGGGTTCCTGGAGCCAGATTAACGCAAAGTTTGGGATATACTTTTAATTGGTCTGAAGGACCAGTTGAATTGTTAAATCGTTGAATAGTTGAATAGGAAAAACAATAAATAAATAATCCTGTTGATCTGTGTTAATCCTGTCTGAATTTCTTGGGGTTGTGTTGGGTTTTTTTAAAACTAAGAGATAATTTTTTGTTTTTTTCTCTGTGTCTCCGTGGCTCTGTGTGAGATTAATTTGGCGTTGTGAGATGGGTTTTAAACAACACTATATTTTTTTCTCTGTG
>CAZRYJ010000171.1:0-3922 GCA_964604245.1 uncultured bacterium
GCGTGGGCCTGTCGATTTTTGTGCGTTACGCCGGTTGGCGAGTATTTGGGCTTCGGTGGACATGATTAACCCCCCCTTTCTTATTGATTATTGATAAATGATTATTGATAATTGACCATGAACGATGAACTAAGAACTATGAACTCTGAAATGTTTAGTTATCTTCGCCCCGACAGAGGCGGGCAAGCTCTCGTGGCGGTTTATCGTTTGCCTGCTGGCAAACATGCGGGTATTTTAACACACTTTCATACAAAAATCAACCAGAAAATCGTTTTTTTTGGCCGCTCTGAGCGCAGTCTATCAAGGATTAATCCATATCCATATTTCCAGTTTTCGCAATAGTCGTTATGAAAGTTTATTCAACAGTTTATAAAACTTGTTCTTTTGGCACTCCTGTTTGATTTCAGAACGATGTTTCAATCCCACTTTTGTAAGGGGAATGTTGAAATATAATGCAAAGACTAAATCGTCAATATAGTCTTTTACGTCTTCTTGCTTCTCAAAGTCAATAGCAAGCAAAGATTTTAATTCTGAAAGCTTTATCTGGTCATGTTCAAATTCTAATTCACCGCTTCTGTATTTATCGATGACGGTTTTTTCAACAAGCTCTTTGTTACTCTTGATTTTCAGCTTTTTTTCTTTTTTATCCTTTCGTAAAACAAGGTCGTTCGCCGTGACTGATACAGCATCAAACTTCTGCATCATAACTTGTGAAAAATCAATTAAATCAGCAAGTTTTACCTGCTCTAAATCGATCATTTCTTCAGTCTGTTTTATAATTTCATCCTTAATATGCTGATTGCTATCAAAAATTCTGGGAACACGAAGAAATTCTTTAATTGATCTAATTCCAATTAAAATATCTTTTTCACTTTCACTTTTTAATAAATTATTAAATACAAATCGGTTACATTTAGAGTTCAATAGAGACAGGATATATTCTATTTCTTTCTTGTTTTCAGATGAGATAACAATCCAATTAAAATTAACCATTATGTTATCTTCAGAGAAATAGAATTTTTTAGTATTCATATATCTCCAAATAATCTTATACTTTTTCTCATAAACATCTATACCCTGACTGCCTTTTGGAAATCGAAGGTCTTTTTTAAAAATAACATTATTTGTAACATCTAATTTAAGTTTATCTTTATGGGTACTTACGAGGTGGTAAAATTCTTTGTCTGACTGGACTCTATCCAATTTTGTGATTTTATCTTTAGCAAAAACTAGTCCTTTATCGAAGTAAAAAACTGAATTGAACTTTGACTTTGATAACTCTGGCATCCTGTAAATATATATTGTCTCGTTTCTTATATATTGTTCTATAAAATCGGATGTTTTTTTATCATGTTTTAGAAAATTCCAATTTACTACACTTTGTAATAATTTTCCTTGCAAGATTTTCTTTTTGCTAATTTTCCTGCCAGAAATAATATTTTTTAACGTCTCTACAACAGTATCGTTAGGATTTTTATAATTTACGATTTCAACTTTATGAGTTGCGTTTGGGATTTTTCTTTTTGTCACAAAAATCAAACTGGAAGTAGCAACCGGCTTATCTTGTTTTATGCCCCGACCAACGAACATCTTTCCTTCAAAAGTTACAATCTTTTCAATAGTAGTAAATTTTGCCAAATGATAACGGATAACATCTAAATCTCCAGATGTTAAGATTGTCTGAGGTATAATATAACAAAGTTTTGCGTTATCTTTTAATAATGCTAAACCCAATGAGACGAAGAAAGCATAAAGATTTGGTTTTGGAGCGTAAGCTTTTATTCGCCCAGGGACAGTGTTTAAATTTACCCCATAAATATTGCTCATCTGAATCTTTTTTTCTTGAATTAGTTTAGTGATTAAAACTTTCTGTTTGCAACATTCGTTATAGCCCACGTATGGTGGGTTTGCTATTACAAAATCAAAACGGCGTCGTGGACAGCGAGGGCGACTCTCTAAACTCTCCTTCATTTCTTTCAGGTCGTCCTTATCTCGAACATAACTAACATAGCCGAGATCTAATTTCTCCTTGAAAAGAAAACCTTGACCATTGTTTTTCTGGACGGCAACATCAATATCATGAATAGTATTACGAAGTGCGGTATCCATAAATTCAGCGATGCTGTCCCTTGTCTTAAAAACCTTAATTTTCTTCTCTATAGGATTGTTATATTTTTCATTGATTATGAGCGGAAGCATCCTCATCAAAATGTTCATTTCAGCCAGATAAAGAGGAAATTCAGCGATATCAAGACCAAATATATCTTTGTTCACCAGTTCTTTAACTTTCTTGACACGCTGTTCTGAATCATGCCCTATCGTCCTTATAAGCGTATCAACAGCCGAATAAAGAAATGTACCGCTACCACAGGCAGGGTCAATGAGAGAGATTGTGTTCTTATCTGGTGTGATTTTGCTTTTAAGATTTTCAGGTGTGTAGCCAACTTGTTCGAGCATAAAGTTTACAACTGCGGGGTCTGTAAAGTATTGGCCTTTTTTCTGGTCTTCGTATAAAGCCTTTAGATAATTCTCATAAATATACCCGAAGATTTCATTGCGAACTTCAGCAAAATTATACTTCTTTATAAAAACAAAGATATCAAGCCACGGGGAAACATCGTGCAACTCACTTAAAGTCTTATGGAGAATGTCCCAAAGTTTGTTCCTAATAAACTCTTGCTCTTTCGAAAATGGGCGATAAATATTCTTGGATATCGTAGCAGAAATTCCATCGATACTGCCTAATACATCTTTGAATCTATCTTGTTTCAAATGACCATGTATTGCTTCCACTAAAGTTTCATATTCTTTCGGAAAATCATCAAATTCATTATCTACCAGGGTCTTATACAATATAAACTGAATTATATAAGCGTATGTAATTTCAACGGCAGTTTTTGTCCTTTCTTTTTGCGGCAAGCCATTTAAGTAACCCTCAATGTCAAGTTTATTTTTGAAGCTTGCAATGAGCTTAGTGATATCCTCGAAAAATAGCTGGCGATAGTCCTCAACAGGTAATTGCTCGGTTTCTTGCAAAAGCGAATGTTGCCAACGTTTTTCAAAGAAAGACAGATAATATTTTTCTGGCTTTATATATTCGCGCCAGAACTCTAAGAATAGGCCTGTATTGTCGAGAATTGTCTTTAGAGTGTATTCTCTATATTCGTTATTATTATAAAATTGCCAGGTATAGCCATCCGTTAGAATTCCGTATTTTTTATCTAAATCGATTTGGTATTGAAACAGTTGACTTCTGCCAGCGTCTATATTCTTGTATCTTTCCACTTCTACCGGAATTTTAATTTGAGGTGTTATAAAAATAGTGATATCAGGCTGGTTTCTACCTTTGGATGTTTTCTCCTCCAAAAATTCGTTTTTCCTGTCCTCTAATTTTGTAGAATTGAGCCCGACCTTTAGCGCAAAGACTTCGGGTGATTTTAATACGTCTTTAACAAATATCTGGACGCCGGTGCCAACCTCTCTAACTTCGTAAAAAGTCTTTTCTTTGCGCCATTTTGTACGAAGTTCCGGAATAAACAACAGTCCTTTAGACATATCAGTCCTTTTTTGCTCACCTTTCGATTACAGAATATCCAAAACCACAATTCCCGTCAATTCTAAAAATCCGCGTAATCCGTGGTTAAATAGTTTAGCAGCTGTTGATTTTTTCTATTAAGCCCGGCAGCTCGGCAAGTTGTTTTATCTTCTGGATTCCTTTCGGAACTTTTTGGCCGGTGTTGGTGTGGGCCTCTTTTAAGACAGCATGCATGCCAGTTTCTATCGCAGGCTGGATATCCTTATCGATTCGGTCTCCTACAAATAGAATTTTTTCCAAAGCCTCGCCGATCCTCTCGGCGGCAATTCTAAAAATCTGAAGATCGGGTTTTCTAAAATCAAATTCGTATGAATAAACCCGAACGGT
>CAZRYJ010000172.1:0-3838 GCA_964604245.1 uncultured bacterium
GTCAAATCTATCATATTTGGCGAGGGAGGCTTAGAAAAAGGAAAAGGAGAACTACCCAAGGATATCAAAGGCGTTCTTGAGGATAGAGAAAAATTAATAAAAGAATATTCCGATTTCGACGGAGTAGTCATGCTTGATAAAGGAGTATACATCCTTTTCCCGGATGGAACACGTAGTAACGAATATCACTTTCGTGGATTAGTTTTAAAGGATTCCAAACGGACCTGGGCTAATTTTCAGCTTCAATTTGACCCTCAAAGAGAAAAAACGAAAATCGAAATGGCAAGAGTTATAAAAGGAGACGGCAGAATTATATCTCTTGATATGAGCAAGATAAAAATAACAAAACCAAAAACAGAAAAAATCTATTTTGGGAAAACAAAGATAATCTCATTTTCAATACCAGAAGTAGAAGTCGGAGATATTGTTGAATACAAATACATAGAAGAAATTTTTAACCCATGGGATAAGAAAATCTTTACAAGTGGATGGTTCTTCGGAGGATCTGAGCCTGTAATGAAATCGTCTATAAAAACAATACTACCTTCTGATAGTTATTTTAATTTTGTTATTAAAAACGAAAAAGGTGTTATAGTTGATTCTTCATCCACTGATTCAACGAAAGAATATATCTTCGAAAAAAATAATACCCTTCCACCTGTTGGCGAATCTCTGATGCCGGTTACCGAAGATCTAGTACCGTTTTTACGTCTTTCAAATCAAAAAGACTGGGATTATATATTTAACTGGTACGCTGATTTTCAGAAAAAAAGGATGAAAGTAACCGAAGAAATCCAACAAATCGCGGATTCTTTAACGATAGGGTTAAACACTCATGAAGAAAAAACAGCCGCGCTATATCACTGGATACAGAGAAATATAAGATATATATCCATAAAAGGAGCCGCGTCAAGCGGAGTTTCGGGTCACGAAGCTTCCCATACCCTCGAAAACGGATACGGAGACTGTACTGATAAGGCTATACTATTCTCAACGCTATTAAAAGCAACTGATATTGAAGCATACCCGGTTTATTTACATGCCTACCCAGGTCCGCAGTTAATCAAAGAAATACCATCATTCTGGGGAAATCATGCTATTGTTGAAGTTTTTCCAACGGGAAAAAACCCTTACTTTCTGGATCCGGTTTCCGAACACCATAGATATCCTTCTTTTGCGACAATGGACCACGGAACGGACGCGATTTGCGCGCAAAAATCAAGGATTGACTTCATTGAAGTACCGGTACCTGAAACAAATAGACGAAATTACACATACTCAATTAAAATAAACAAAAACGATTCAGCTTACGTAACTTTTCAGTCGAGCTACACCGGAAGTTATGAAGCCGGAATAAGAGCCTATTGGGAAAGGCTCGAACCCGAGGAAAAGAAAAAACAGTTTGAACAAATGGCAAAAAGAGTCTCTTCGGGAGCAATACTAATGGATTACAGTTTAAAAAATTTAAATGATATCTCCAAACCTTTAAAAATGACAATTAAATATAAAGTACCGGAACTTCTAAAAAAACAGGGGGAATTATATCTATTGAAACTTCCTGAACTTGAAGAAAGGTATACAAAAAATGAGCTTTCTCTCTCAAACCGTAATTATGACTTAATATACGATACTTCCGAAGAAATTGTTCATGCCTTTAAATTATGTTTACCAAAAGAAATAAAAATCTTATCAATACCCGAACAATTTGCGGGGAAAGAAAAAAACGCGGAATATACAGCTTCCTATACGCAAAAAGGTGACACCTTAATATTCAAAGACGCTTGGAGGAGAAAAGATAAAAAAATAGAAGTTTCCGAATACAGTAATTATAAGGCTCTATGCAATGAAATATTAAACTACGCAAAAAGACCTGCGATTATGCTATTAACAGGAGGAAACCGATGAAAAAGGGAATTATATTACTTATTATTTTTTCAAATATCTTTCTACAATCTTGCAATAAGCAAATTTTAAAAAATGAAAGCGAATGGAAAGAAGATATAATATACACTGAAAAAGGCGAAGAATACAAATGCAGAGTCAGGAAAATAACTCCTGACTCAATATTCGTAACAACATCAGATGCCAAGGTTACTTTCCCCCAAAAAGAAGTCAAAAGTATAGATCTTGCACAAAAAAGAGAAGGCTATCTATGGAAAACCACAAAGGATATAACAGACCCAATATTATTGAAGAGTTTAAAAACCGACCTTTCAGAGTTCAAAGACAAAAGGTATGTAGATATTTACTGCAATAAACACCTTAAAATTGAAAAAGATTCCAGTTACGCCTATTCACTAAGACTCATCAGAGCTATTTGCTCCGAAAAAGGAAGAAGTTCAGGCAATTTAAGTTTTAACTATAGATCAAAAGAAGAAAAAATGGAAATAAATTTCGGCAGAACTATAACAAAAGAAGGTGACGTACTTCACCTTAGAGAAAACGCCATAGAAGATGCTTCTATTTATTCCCGAATACCCCCTTACGAGAATTCTCATGCAAGAAAAATAGCACTCCGAGAAGTAAAACCCGGAAATTTCCTGGATATTAAAATTACAATTTACGGAAAAATAACCGAAGAATTTCCATTTATTTTAGAGACTACTCAAGGAAGCTCCGGACCAACTCTTAAAAGCATTGTTAGAGTGGAAGTACCACGATATTTTGATATAGCCTGGCAGAATTGGAAAACAGATGCCCCTGAATTAAAATTTTCCAGAAGAAATAAAATTTTCCAGTGGGAAATAGATTTATTGCAAGCTCTCGAAGATGAAGAGAATGCTCCACCAAAAGCTTATATTTTCCCAAGAATAACAGCCGGAATCAAGAATGATTGGGGAAAAATATCTCAAAACCTAAAAAAACACCTTAAGGGAGAATACACTCCACAACGCAGCGAACCAGAAGACATATATAAAGAAATAATAGACTTAATAAGATTTGTAGGCGTACCCTCTCATAACTTCAACATTTACCCTAAAAGTGTTGCGGAAATATTAGAAAATAAACTGGCGAATTCTCTTGATAAAACATGTCTTTTATACTCTGCTTTAATCTCAAAAGGATATCGCCCAGAATTGGTTTTAGTCCGTTCAAAAACAAGGGGGGAATTAGCTAAAAACGTTCCTTCCCTATATCAATTCGATGGAGCTTTGATAAAACTCAGGGGTACATTCCTTGACCCCTCTTCGGAACTCAATCCATACGGATACATAAGATCTGAATATCAAGGCACTATGGGATTATCCGTAACAAAAAACGAATTTATCCAAATACCTCTATTTGGAGGCGATAAAGAAAAAACATCTATTTCAAGAATAATAGAACTTAACGAAAATGGTGAGGCAAAAATAGAAGAAAAAATGAAATTTCTGGGCAGTATGGCGCTCAAATTAAAAAGCCTTAGATATATGCGGGAAGAAGATAAAAAAAACATGATTGAAAGCTACGTAAACAGAAGCATACCAGGGTCAAAGATAATAGATCTTTCCCTAATGCATATAGATAACGCCGAGGCGGAAGTTGAAATTGATATAAAATATCAAGCAAAAGGCTTGGCTTTAAAACAGGGTAAATTTTTGCTTTTTCATGTACCAGGTATAAAATATTCCGCTTATTCCGTGGGAGCAACGGATAGAAAGTACCCAATTTACTGGGGAAAACTCAATAAAGAAGAAAACGAAATAAAAATATCTATACCTGAGAACTACACAATTCGTTATCTCCCAAAAGAAATTAACTTTTCAAACCCTTTTGTCGAGTTTAAAAATTCTCTTGAAAGGACTGAAAAATCAATTACATACAAGGATTATTATACGGAGAAAAAAGAACTAATTCC
>CAZRYJ010000173.1:0-3834 GCA_964604245.1 uncultured bacterium
CCCAGTTCGTATAGCAGTTTTCCCTTGGTCTCCTCAGGCGTTACTTTGAAGGTCTTGAGGAATGACCGGCTTGCCGAGATTACTCTCATCTCCTTATCCAGTAACAACAATGGCTCACGTACCGTTGCCACAATATTCTCGGCGTATGCACGCTCCACTTTGATTCGCTCCTCCGTCTCCTTACGGTTAATTTTTAACCCAGAAACTTTTTTGCGTAATTCTTTTGATTCACTTATGAGTTCTTTTTTTGTTTTTCTTTCATCTTTCATACATTACCACCAAACACAAAGAACTTTACAAATTTATGAATTGATAATATCACTTTATTATAATACTTTTATATCCTTTCTCTCTTTATATATATACTATATATAATAGGCGTTTTTAATCCAAAAGTCAAGCCGATTCTATAATTGGACTAAAAATTTATTTACAGAGTCAGGTTTTTAGTTGGTAGAGAGTAGTGAAAGTTTAGTGTATTGGTGAATTGGTAAATTAGTGAATTAGTAACAAAAAACTACAATATCTAAATGTTCTACATGTTAAAGAAATTGAGATGTGGGTTGGGTTTTAAACAAACAAGGTAAAAGGGGTTGGGTGTGGTGTGGCTCTGTGTTCTCAGTGTGTTCTTTTTCTCTGTGTGCTCTGTGGTAAAAAATCGGGGATGGGGGGTAGCATACTTGAATTTAATACATTATTTGTTATATTTAGAGTATGAAGAGAAAAGTTTGGACGAAAATGATTACATTCTCAAAATCTGAAGTAGAGGACGAAAAATATTATTCTTCCTTAACCTCGCAAGAGAGATTATCTATTGTTCAGGAATTAAGAGAGGAAGAATTAAAAAGAAAGAATGAAGACGGAAAAGGACTACGAAGAGTTTTTAAAGTTATTAAACAAAAATAAGGTAAGATACGCAATTGTAGGTGCGTTTGCTTTAGCGCTATATTCAAAGCCCCGCTATACTAAAGATTTAGATATTCTCATTGAACCTGAGGAAGAAAACGCGAAGAAGTTGATCAATGTTTTACATGAATTCGGCTTTAAGGGGATCAATATAAAAAAAGAAGATTTAACCAGGAAAAATCAAATATTACAGCTTGGCTACGAACCACTCCGTATAGACATTTTAACTTCTATAGCAGGATGTTCATTTCAAGAAGTCTGGAATAATAAATTTAGAGAAAAGTACGGAAAAACACTCGTTAATTTTATTGGAAAAAAGGAATTAATGAAGAATAAAAAGGCAATAGGTAGAAAACAAGACATAGCAGATCTCGAACTTCTGAAAAAAAACTAAAACACAGAGCCAGACCCTCCCCAGAAATGGGACGCGGATGAACGCGGATTAATCTGTTTGCAATTACAATATTTGTGCTATTAGTGTTATTCGTTGTTCCTAATTGTTGGGGTTGGGGTGAGTTTTAAACAACAAAAATAAAAATTGGGGTGTGATGTGGCTTTGTGTTCTCTGTGTCTCTGTGGCAAAATCTATACACTTTCACTTGATGCGGCAATTTCTATAAGTTTATCGACTTTTTTCTTGAGATTTTCCGGCAATCCATCGATGCCCTTTTCCAAAAAACCTCTTATTAAAAGAGTTCTTGCGGTCTCTTTATCGAGACCTCTTGACATAAGATAATTCAGCTGTTCTCCCGCGATTTTTCCTATAGAAGCTTCGTGCGAAAGCTCGGTGTCGATGTTGTTCGCTTTAAGTTCGGGAATTGCGGTAACGGAACTTTTGTCGTCAAGAAGAAGGCCGTTACACTCCGTATGACCTTTAGTGTTCTTGCCGGTTCCTTCGATGTAAGCCCTAAGGATAGTTTTACAACTTTTAGTTGCTACACGGCTTACAATCTCACAACTCGCATCTTCTCCCTTTAAAATACCCCTTGCTCCCATATCGAAAGTCGAGCCGCTTTTTCCGTAAATGATTGAGTTGAATTTCGCGCTCGCTCTATCCGAAAGGTATGCTGTAGGGTTACTTTGAATTTCCTTAACTTTAGTTAAGGCAATATAATTTGAATTGAATGTAGCTGCTTCTCCGACGTCTATAGCTGCCCTTGGATAAACAACAGCTTCCGCTCCCCAATCATGAATCATTGTGTAAGTAAGTTTTGCTCCTTTTCTTACGAACATTTCCGTAACCGCTATATGACTCCCCATGGATACAAGATTACCGGTCGCGCATCCCGTTATAATATTTAATTCGGAATCCGGCTCCAGAACAATAATGTTATGAAGTACTTGCCTGAATCCTTGACCATGAAGAAAAAAACAGGACTGGAAAGGCGCTTCTATTTTAGCTCCTTTTTTAAGGTATGTAAAGCTGCCAACTAACTCCTTCTGCGAAGCCACTTCTTTCGTAAACTCATCTTTTTCTCTGTCTACAAGAGAGAAAAGCAAATCATTTACCCAATCATAAACTTGAAGGGCAAAAGAAAGCGGCATTACTACAAGATCTTCTTCTTTTGATTCGGATGTAGTTGTTTTGTTATCAGTAACAAGAAAAGACCCCGCGCGTTTAGTTTCCCCTTTTGTGTCAAAGCCGACTCTGTCCAAGCCGGCAATCTCTTCTTTTAAATTTTCATCCAGCTTTTTCACTTTCTCTAGCTTCCTTAATGCACCTTTCGAATCCGTAATTTTTAACCTGGTCAAAGATATCAAGAGGTGGTCCGGAGCACAAAAGTTTACCGTCCACGATCACGTAACCCTTATCCGCGTGTATCTCTTCAAGGATTACTCCGGAATGAGTTACGATTATACCGCTGTTCTTTCTTTCTCTTATAAGCTTGTTTTTCTGTAGTAATTCTCTCATGATATTAACCATTAATTTTATACTATCGACATCAACGCCCGAATCAGGTTCGTCAAACATAACGAGTTGGGGTGCCTGAGCCATAAGTTGCAAGAGTTCATCTTTTTTTCTTTCTCCACCGGAAAAACCAACGTTGACTTCTCTCTCAAGATAATCTTCCATGTTTATCTTTCTGGCAATTTCTTCGGAAGTTTTTTTATCCGGAACCATGGTTTTCAAAAGAACGCCGAGTGAAACACCTTCTACAACGGGAGGATGCTGAAAGGCAAGCCCTATGCCTGCTTTTGCTCTTCTTGTGAGATTCCAATCCAATATCGAATCACCCTTAAAAAGTATTTCCCCTTCAACAACCTTATATTCAGGCAAACCCATGATAACATTCACAAGAGTGGTTTTTCCCGAACCGTTAGGACCAAAAACGACATGAGTTTCGCCCTCTTCAATAACCATGTCAAGACCTCGAAGAAGGCACTTGCCTTCAACTTCTACGACAAGATTCTTAATTTCCAGCAAGATACTTCCCTTTTTTATATTAGACATATTAAAATAATTTTAAGCTAAAAAAGATTATTGTCAAGTTGAAAAAACCCCAACCCCGCACTGCCTTAAGATTTTTACCACAGAGCACACAGAGAAAAAAATCTTTTTTGTTTTAAAAAACTTCCACCCCCACAATACCAAATTAATCTCACACAGAGACACAGAGAACACAGATAAGAAAATTTTTTGTAGTTTAAAAAAAATAATTATAATATGTAGGGGGTTGGGAAATCCGTGACTATCTGTGCAAATCTGTGGCTAATTAATCTGGGGTGGAGGGGGGATTCAAATCCAAAAAATCTGCGTTTATCTGCGTCCTATCATTTTTAGTTTTTGCAGTTTTATTTGTCATTTTGCTTTTTAATTTTTGATATTTGATTTTGTAGAAACATCTGCTCCCTTGACAAGTAGCTTTTTTTTATTATAATTGATAATGAAAACCATTTTCAATAAGGTAGAGATATTAAAGATGAAGG
>CAZRYJ010000174.1:0-3822 GCA_964604245.1 uncultured bacterium
AAGTGCTTCGAACTCACGCTTTTCTTATTTCAATGCGTACTCGTATTAAAAATAGAATACACGCTATTCTGTTAAAGAATGGAATCCAATGTCCTTATTCAGATATATTAGGAAAAGGAAGTCTTAATTGGTTGAACAAATTAAATCTAAGGGCTTGTTACCAGGAAGCGATTAAAAGTTACATCCGATTAGCCGAAGCATTTAACACGGAAATTAAACTATTGAAACAAACTATCGAATCATTAGCGATAGATAACGAGTATGTATGTTTACTTGATACGCATCCGGGTATTAGTTACTATTCGGGACTATTGATTGCTTCTGAAATAGGTGATATAAACCGTTTCTCAAATCATGGGAAATTATGTTCTTATGCTGGCTTAGTGCCAACGATGCATGCATCCGGAGGTAAAATTCGTAGGGGACATATTACCAAGCAAGGTTCAAAATGGTTAAGATGGATTCTTATTGAATGTTCTACCCACGCAGTTAAAAAATCATCCCGTTATTACTCGTTATACCATCGGATAGCTTATAAACATGGTAAAGGTACAGCTCGAATTGCCGTGGCAAGAAGTATGTTGAGAGTGATGTATTATATGCTTAAATACAATACACCATATGAAGAACGTTCAGGATCAAAGAAAACACCGGTTAGCGCCTCGGGGTCATAACCTTTTAAGGTTCTTAGGTCTGATTGCGCGACCGGTGTCCAATAATATACTGTACCTTGAGTACGGATAGGTGACTGACACTTGGTCCATGAAGATTTAGCTTAATTATTATATTTAAAAATATAACAAGGAGTATGTAATTGACAAGGTAATTTTTTAGGATATATTAATCACAAGATGTAATTTTTTCATAGGTGACCCCGTTGATACATCTTATTTGTCAAGGGGGCTTTCGATTTTTACGGTTAAAAACAGCAAAAAAACCTTGACAAATGAAGAAAATTTGCTTAAAATATTATAAGATTTTATAATCAGTCCCAATAATTCATTACAGAAAGGAGTAGGGACAAGAATCAAACTTTACAGAAAAAAAAAGGCTTTACGCTCTCAGAAATAAGGAGGCAAGGTGAAAAAATTTCAGGACTTTTTAGTTTCGTTAATTTTATTAAGTTGCTTCTTGGTTAATTTCTCAGTTTTTTCACAAGAGTGGGTCAATATATATAACGGACCGGCTAACGGTGAAGATTGGGGATACGCAATCGCAGTAGATAGCAATAGTAATGTTTATGTTACAGGATGGAGTGAAGGTTCGAACTATTATGACTACGCTACGATTAAGTATACTTCTTCTGGTGATACCGCGTGGATTAAAAGATATGATGGCCCAAGCGGCCGCAACGATTATGCATACGGAATAACAGTGGACGAAAGTGGTAACGTGTATGTTACAGGAACGAGTTATGATTTAACCACTGATTATGATTATGCGACAATTAAGTACAATTCTTCCGGTGATACCGCGTGGATAAGAAGATATAATAGCCCATCGGATAACCCCGATAAAGCATACGGAATAGCAGTAGACAAAAGTGGTAATGTATATGTGATAGGAAGAAGCTCTTATGATTACGCGACGATCAAGTACACCTCTACAGGCGTTATCGACTGGATTAGAAGATACGACGGACCGGATCATGACATAAGTCAGGCAAATGCAATTGCATTAGACAGCAACAGTAATGTATATGTAACAGGGTATAGTACAGGTGAATTTAGCCAATATGACTACGCGACGATTAAATACACCTCTTCGGGTGATACTGTTTGGATTCAGAGATATGACGTAGATGACGACCAGGATGAGGCTCACGCAATCGCGGTAGACGATGCCGGAAATTGCTACGTAACGGGAGAAACAAAGAATACAAACAATGATTTTGACTATACGACGATCAAGTATAATCCTTCCGGCGACACCGCCTGGATTAGAAAATATGATGGACCGGCTAACAATGATGATAGGGCATATTCGATAGCGGTAGACAAAAGTGGTAATGTATATGTGACAGGATGGAGTGAGGGTCCAAGTGCTATTTACGACTATGCGACGATCAAGTACACTCCTTCCGGCGACATCGCATGGACCAGAAGATATGAAGGAGCGGGCGGTTCTGTGGATCAGGCATCCGCAGTTGCAGTAGATGAAAGCGGTAATGTAATTGTAACAGGAAGAAGTGAGGGGTCAGGCACCGACTTTGACTATGCTACGATTAAATACACCTCTTCGGGTGATACTGCGTGGATCCAGAGATATGATGGACCGGCTAATGACATTGATAAAGCATATGCGATTGCATTAGATAAAAATGGTAATGCGTATGTAACAGGAGGAAGTTATAACACGGATACCGAATATGATTACGCGACAATTATGTACTCTGTTTCATCAGGAGTAGAAGAAAAGGGATTATTCGCTGACGCTCAGAATGTTAAGTTGGAGGTGTATCCGAATCCAATGAATAAAGACGTAACTATAAGATATCAAGTACCGGTTGATTCTAAAGTCTCGCTGAAAATTTACGATCTCTCAGGAAAATTGGTAAAGACTCTAATACGGGAAAACAAAAAAGTCGGCTATCATACAATAAGTTGGAACGGGAAAAACAAATATGAAGAAGAAATACCAACAGGAATTTACTTTTTAAGCATGGAAACGGGTAATTCAAAGGCAACAAAAAAACTAACAATATTAAAATAGGAGCCGGTTATTAGTAATTAAAACTGCACATTAGAAAATAAACCCTATCACTATTTAACTATTCTTTATTTATTAATTTACCTTAGATTCGAAGAATCTACGTAAGGAACAACAAATCACACGAATTTCACGAATGTTTTTTTAACCTTGAGATTTGACCCCAAATACACCAAATACATTCATCTTTTTTGACTTGTGACTAGTGACCAGAGACTAATGATTAAGTTATTTAACATTGTCAAGTGTTGAGATGCGACTCTAGACACGCTCCGAGCGCAGCATATATGAACTGATATATGCAGTATGTCAGCCCGTTTTCTTAAAAGCTTTAACAATCATACCTTTTGGAACAACATATCCCTTGAAGGAAATCCGGAAACCTTTATAATAATCAATAACTATATCACTAAATCCGGATTCTTTTAATATTTTTTTCATTTCATAAGCACTATATAAGTTTAAATTCATTTTTTTAATAACCTTAGCGTGGTCTAGTCCGTCATCTTTATTATATGCCATTTCAATTACTAACCTACCATCAGGAACTAATACTCTAAATATTTCCTTAAGTGATGCCGCTGGTTCGAGCCAGAAGAAAAATGTTTCAATTGAGACAACTACAGAAAATTCATTATTATTCCAAGGCAGAGATAATACATTTCCTTGTTTAAATTCAGCTTTTCCTGATTTGATAAGATTTTTATTAATATTACTTGCCAATTTCACCATGTCTTCAGAATAATCTAATCCAGCTATTCTTGAAACATTTGAAACATATTTTTTTATAAACAATCCAGATCCAAATCCTATTTCAAGATATTTATCATCATGTTTAAGATTAAGCGCCTTTGCAGTATTTTTATAAAAATCTTTATGACCCCAAGCCATACTTTTTGCTAATATTTTACCAAAAAAACCTGTGGGGTTTGAAAATTGTGACATTTTATGTTTCTCCTTATATAACATTATTCTTAAAATTTGCTAAATTTATCCCAAATATACATTCTCATTATGCCAGTTTATGAATTCGGGTTTTGCCCCCAAAAATTCAAAAATCAAGAAATATAATGAAAAGTGTCTTTACCTCCCCACAGAGGTGAGTTACAATTA
>CAZRYJ010000175.1:0-3774 GCA_964604245.1 uncultured bacterium
AGAGTATCCTGTAAAGAAGATATATCGATATCGGAAGGCGCGAGCGCTTTTATTTTTTGAGACAAATAAATGCTGTTTTTAGATTCTAAGCTATCGAGGTAAGTAATACCTTTAAGGTATGCGCTATCTGATGGATTTACAGTTCCGAGAGCTTCGCAAACAGTAGCAGTCGA
Organism: uncultured bacterium; assembly: GCA_964604245.1. GTDB lineage: Bacteria > Hydrothermota > UBA3072 > UBA3072 > UBA3072 > JAFGHJ01. Next base: position 174 of record CAZRYJ010000175.1, read on the forward strand.
GACATAAATACTCACAGTAGTATCGTTTCCCCATGAACCTTCAGCATTCTGAGAATCCTTTAGCCATTGAATCCCGTTATCGATAGCAGTGCCGACATCATTACTGTAAAGATTAAAAGAAAAAACAAGTAATACTGCTATAAAAAGTTTAAATGCTTTCATCTCGCACTCCCCTCTTTTTAAGTTTTTTTCTTATCAAAAACAAGATATTTTTCCTCCCACTTCCATTCAGGTTGGAAGGCTACTTCGGTTATGATTACGCTTTTATCGTTATTTACTAAATCTTCTATTTTGTCTTTTGCCTCACTTGGTATGAATAGAGCAGGCAGTAATTCCCTCATATTCATACTATCGACTTTAACTATATAATTTAGTGGTACTAGCCCTGCCTGTCTTTTATAAATAGAATGGTCGAGCTTCTCAAGCCGTTTGAGTCTGTATTCTTGAGGACTCAAACCCTTATGTAACTTTCGTCTTGCCATCTCTTCATTGGCTCTTTTTATCCTTTTATATTCCTTTAAATGACTAACGTATTCGTAAAATCTTTTTTTATTTTCTCCCCTTAACCCAAAAGCTCGTCCTACAAAGAAAAAAGTACTAAAGTCGCTTTGAATATTTGATCTTTTCGCACACGATTTTAATGGTTCTTCTTGTTTATCAACAACAATATATTTTTCCTCGTCATTCCATTCAGGCAAAAAAGCCGCTTCTGAAATTATTATTTTTTTTCTCTTTTTTACCTCTCTTCTTACTTCATCTTTCGTTTCTTTAGGAAGATTTAAAAGAGGGAGGATTTTCTCAAAGTTATTACGGTCAATATAAATTGCTGGATTCTTATAACCCGACTCCCTGACCTTTTTAATGTATTTATCTATTTGTTCTTTAATTGGAGACGGAAATGACCTGCTATTTAACAAAACATATTTCATCAGTAAGGGACCCTTCACTTCTTTAATCTCAGCAGGTCCCCTTCTACCTAACATAAAAGCCAGCATTGCTAACAGAAAACAAGATATTATGTACTTAGATAGAAGAAATATATTTATAATAACTATTCCCGTAAAAAGACGATGTGCATCTAAAAAAACTACTGGAATACTTAAAACAAAATAGAACAAATATATATTTCTTTTGTATTTTAGATATACTTTCTCACTAAGTTTTTTAATTCTATAGAAACTATCAAATAACCATTTAGATATTAAAAATAAACTTAAAACAGGAATTATATAGAATGGGAGTAGCTTAATAGAATAAGCTACAGTACCGAAAAAGATTATAAAAGCACATGGCAGAAAAAACCGATTTTCATAAAATGGAATATATCCAAATTTTAACTTTAGAAACTCGCTATATATAAACTCTGAGTACCTCACGAAAGGACGAGAACCCCAATAAATAAGAAATATCATAAATATGGTGAATAAGTCTCCTTTAGTGATAAAGATCTCATTTGGATTTAAATTTTCTAACACATAAGATTTCGCTATAATTAACAATAAAAACCATTTTAAATATTTAACATAAAAACTGTAAAATATCTTGCCTCTTTCCTTTGAAAAATAAATGTAATCGAAAAGTAAATCAAATATAGCAATTAGAGCATATACGAAAAGGACCTTTAATGAGCTTATATGGAGATAATTGGAATAAACTATTATAAACGCCAGTATCAATTGGACAGAATTTATTCGCTTTAACTCCTTTATTAACCTGTCTCTCTTTATATCTTGCATGAAAAATCTCAATATGAGAAACCCGTTTCAGGATTTTCAAATAACCTCTGTAAATGAATCCAAAATTGATGGAGTGTCCAGATTATTTGTTCATCCTCACTGATTGGAGCTCCCGCTGGATTAGAGACACCAAGTAGAGTCAGTAGATAGTGATTTAAATCATAAAGAATTAGCGGGCCATATCCTGCTAAAATTCTGGTCCATTCTTCAAAAACTTGCGCCATAATATGGAAAGGACTTGTCATCATGTTATCCTTTATAGCTGCAAGAAATGATGCCATCATTAACGCAGCTGGATCCTTAAACGCTATCCAAATAAATTTCACTATTAACACAATTGCTGCTATAATTCCCGCCCAAACCGCTACGTGCAAAAGGATATTTATCAAATCACATAATTTGGGATACAGCATGCACAAACCAACCCAGAACTCTCCACCATTTATCCCTTTAATTTGGTATGCTCCTGCTCCAGTTTCAGGATCCAAAATAATATAACCTGTACCCTCCCACCCATAAAAATCAATATTTCTTTGAGGTATGTATACTACTTTTCCACTGTTTACGGAATTGCTTACTGCCTGTTTTGTCTCGGAATCTACCTGGAGCAAATTCAAAATTTGTGTTAAATTACTGTTATCTACTTTATATACAGGTATCTGTTGCTCATTCGCTATCTGTATTATTCTTATTGCCGATAAAGCCTTTGGAGAATTCTCATCTATTCCTTTAAATATCAGTTCGAAGACTCTGGCTTCCATTTCTGACATCATAATACCGGTGCTCAACCCGTATGATTTCTTTACAGAAACATCACCGTCGATTCCGAAAACGGCTTCAACATTTCTATCAACATCTATACATAAACCTTCCGCAGAAATTCTGTAGGGCATACCAAGAAGCATTTCCGTATTTAAAGCAAGAGATGTTACAGCTTCTGATAAGGTTTTTTGCCTATATACCCCTAATTTCATGGCGATCCATTCGCTGTATGTATCAATATTGTGAAAGAATAGATCGGAAACGAGGGCAAGCAGTTCACCAATTAAATCATAGGAGGTTACAGAAGAATAATCGTTAGCATCAATCTTTTCGGTAATTTCTTTTAATTTCATCACTCCTTTTTTAACCTTCTTACGAGACATAATTGAAAGGTCTAAGTTTATCGAATGTAATGAACCGACATCAGCGCAATTTTGTATTACATCTTTACTTCCACTAGGAAAATCTATTGAAATTTTATATTTCTGCTCTTTCCCCATTTGTATGGTAGAACCGGTACGAACCACTTGATTATCTATTATTATTTGAGGTTTCATTTTGATTAAATAGGCAACTATTTTTGAAGGTATGACTAACGAATCAGCTGTTGTATCGGGAGCTTGCGATAATATTGCCTCTTCATCACTGGAAGTCGCGGGGGCGTACGCAAGAAAAACTCTCTTTTCCGCCAATTCTATGGTAGAAATGGTATATAAAATATCTGAACTAATACCAAACTCATCCATTACTTCTAACGTTATCTGATATCTGTAATTATTAGGTATTTCTATATATTCGGTTATTCTCTTGGTAACTTCGTAGGGAAGTACCGAGGCAAAACCTTCGCTTTGTTTTGGTTTTATCCATTTTACAGATAACACTTTTCCAAGATTGACACTATCACCCAGATTTTCATCTGTCCAATTTTTTAGATTTGAACTATAATTTTCTAATGTTTGATTTATTATTGCGGTATCCATTCCTGTAACTGCGCCTGTTATGGTGTCAATAATTGCGGAGGCGCGAATCTCTTCCATTAAACTGTCCGCATTTAAAGGAACTTCCTCTTCCAATTTCACTGGATCATTATATTCAAGTATTTT
>CAZRYJ010000176.1:0-3755 GCA_964604245.1 uncultured bacterium
AAACTATTTCTAAACTTTATTAAATATACTCATTTTTAAAAAACATTCAACCCAAAACGGTGAATTTTATAGCTCCAATGCTCCCATCCGGCAATTTCATAAATCCAAATCCTCCTTTATATAATGCCAATCATTTTCTCATCATTACAAAAAACAATTACTCGCTATGCCTCCAAGATGGTCACTAGGATATTCCTGCTATTTCTCGGCCCATCGAACTCACAAAAAAATATATTCTGCCATGTAGAAAGGCCCATCTTACCATCAACAATCGGAATTGTTTCACTTGGTCCAACAATACCTGCCTTTAAATGCGCATCCGCGTTTCCATCCTGAACGTCATGCTTCCAGATACCCCGAGGAATTAATTTCCTTAGCAGATCAACAACATCCTCTTGAACACTTTCGTCCCAATTTTCCTGAATCATTATAGCGGAAGTTGCCCCCTGAGCATAAACGTTAACAAACCCCGATTCAACTGCAGATTCCCTAACACAATCCGCTACCTGCGGAGTTATGTCGTATAAGCCTTCTCTACTGGTTGTAGTTATGGTTATAGTTTTCTGCACCTACAACTCCAATTACCTGACGTTTTCATGTCCATCAATAGGAGTCTCCATCCATAGATTATAATTGTCCTCCGGCAAAAGCTCTAATTTATTCATATTATATTCTCCTCGATTGTGGTTATACTTATCGTAAAAACCATTTTCAAACTCATAAACTTTTCCCGTATGCGGATCATATAATCTCTCTTTTCCCAGAATCGCATCGCTCCACTTTTCCGAAAGTATATCTTCGGTTTTATTTCTTGCTTCCCACCCCTTTATTATTATATCCGAAGTTTCACTCAACGTCTTGCCGGCTTTAAGAATACCAGCATAAGTACTTGCCTGCTGCCTCATACAATTATTTACATAATTTTGACTAACCCAGAAACTTTTGATCGAATTGACAAGAGACTTTTCTAATTCTTTGAATTCCTTTTTAGGAGCCGTAATACCCGTAATAAGAAACCCATAACCGATACCTCCGCCGGGATTTCCGGTATAAGGAAGCATTGGCGCAACCGTTATCAAGAACAACCCTTCACCAAGTTTTCCGTTTTTTGTAAATAAAGCTCTCAAAAGTTCCGTACTGCCTCCAGGGATTGGACACGGCTCGGTTTTCCTTGAGACGATTTTGATATTTTCAAGCCTTGGACACCCGGACATAAATTGCCTGGCTACTTGGCTTTTTGCGATTATATGAAAATTCGAAAGAAATCCACCCGGAGTTAAAGGGTTAACCACCGGCATATCAATCCAGCCTACCGGATATCCCCCCATACTCATATACTGTTGGTCTATTTGTTTTTGCTGTGCATTCAAATATACCGGACCAACTTCTCCGAAATAGAAAATCTGCCTTAAAGACTCGGAAGGATCCCGAATCAAAAAAGCAAAAGAAGCGCATGTCCCGGCAGTAATCATTTTCCATCCTTTTGGCTTATTGATGGAGAAAAATCCGCCCTCGAATTTTTCCATCTTCAATTTAGAAGTAGCACAAGCTACAGGACACGTCTGCAAAAGAATTCCCAGAATGAAAAGGAAAGCCAATACTCTTATTAACTGGAATTTACTCATTTTTTACCTCCTTTTTCTTTCAATTTAAACACACAAATCTATTCGTTGCTTACTACTCATTACTAACCAATAGAACTTCTCTTCTCTTTTAATCCACAATCTCGTATTTACCTCTTATAATTTTAGCGTTTGGAGGATTGTACTGGATTCTTAATGTTTTCATTAGTCTCTTAAACCGGACAAGACTTGTTGTTTTTCTACTTCTTTGTAATTTCACCATTGAGGAGTGAATTTTTGGGCGTATTCCTTCATTAATTTTATTATCCTTCAACGTATTAATTTTTCTTATTGATTTTTTCCAGCCAAGACCAAAGAAATGAAAAACAAACTCCTCATCATCCCCAATCGCGATATATTCTTTCAACTTTTCCTCTTTAAACTTAATCTCTAAGGCAGACTCATTTGAATGATCTTTAAGCCTATCTACCATAAATTCAAGCGATATTTTACCTAAAGCACTTTCTTTATAACTACCTCCAACATCCGAATGTACACCCGGAAACCAGACTTCTTCAATTACATCCGGTTTATAATTCATCAAAGTCGGCACATAGGCATCTCTTGTCTCATCCAAACAAACGCAATGCACAGCCTTCTTAACGTTCTCTGCCACATGCATATTCTTAAATAAATTCCATCGTGCAAAGGGAATTCCCAGAATATTCACGGGTATTCCAAAAGCTCCCACAGTATCCCATACCCCCAGAAATTCTATATCAACGTCATGCTTTTTACCGCTTGAAACATACCGTACGAATTTATCTTCAATATTTCTTGTTGTTCTATTGGCAGCCGTTTCCCATATTACCTTAATATTTTCTGGAATCCCTTCATTATAGACTTGATTGGCTAGCATCCTTGCACTTGCAGCCCCCCTGCTAAAGCCAAAAATATATATCCTGTCTCCCGGATAATATTCTCTTGCAATCGTCGCGTAAGCTTCATCTCTTATTCTTTTCTCATCTCCTCCTGTACCTCCGTATATATACCTTCCAAAAAATCCGTAATCATCATCATTCCCAATACCTCTAAAATATCTTGAAATCTGCGCCTCGGAGTCTTCTTCCAGAGACTTAAAGAGCTTAACAACATTCGTAACAAGTCCGCTCCCCATTTTTCCGTTTTCATCATTCCAGGTACCGTCCATAAATATAAAGACATTCCTTTCTCTGGGCTTGGCATTGAAATCTTTCTTGTATTGCTTTTCTATCCTCACTTTCTATCCCCTCCTTTTTTATATAGTTTCAATCTTCTTCATCCCAGTAATGATGTGGTTTTCCCTTGTTTATCCATTCCTCAAGATCCATAGCTTTGATCTCTTCTAACTTTTTTAAAAATTTATTTGTCTTAGGTATTAACCCATAAAGTAAAGCTGTAACTTCTAAATTTATCAAATTATCTTCCTTTAATTCGAGAAAAAAAACCGGGGGATCTTTTTCGTTTTTTTGTATGTCGGCGAAATTTGATATTAAATATCCTGGAGCATAGTCATAAAATACATACGCAGGTTCAATCTCATTCACATATTCCGAATTGTCTTGCAATTCAATTAATCTTTTCCAGTATTCTTCATCATTATGATTATCTAACATTTTTCTTTTCATTTATCATTAACCTCAACATAGTTGTTTTTTATACTAAGCAACAATCATAACCATGTCAAGCTACATAAATTACATTAAAAAAGATAAAAATATTCGTGCGATTCGTGTGATTTGTTGTTCCTCATGTATTCTTTTTTCTCTGTGTCCTCCTCTGTGATAAAATCATTTTTTGGGGGTTGTATGGTTGGGTTTTAAACAAACTAAAATATTTTTTTTGTTTTTTATCTCTGTGATCTTTGTGCTCTCTGTGGTAAAATTAGTTTTTGGTGTTGTAGGAAGGGTTCTTTTATAAACACATTTAAAATGGGATGTGGTGTGGCAATTCAGTGTAAATCTGTGTTCATCTGTGGTTAATTATTTGGTGGTGTGGGGGCGACTTGACATATCACAAATATTTTCTAATATACTCGTATGAATAAAGAAATTCATGTTTCGGTTTCGATCCTCGCCGAAGATTTTTCTATCCTTGGAGAAGTATTGAAAACTGTTGAGGATGCAGGAGGGGATTCCGTACATCTCGACGTTA
>CAZRYJ010000177.1:0-3753 GCA_964604245.1 uncultured bacterium
ATATATCCTATATCTGAAAATTCAAAAAACAAGACCTGACCCCATTATTATATACCATTTATCATTGAAAAATATGTTCCGTTTGCCGGTTCCACGGGATGTAATATGATAAACGGCACCTGAAAATTCTATTCGTAATGGCCTACTCATATAATATATCCTATATTTGAAAATTCAAAAAACAAGACCTGACCCCATTATTATACTTATCATTCGATAAAATTCCGGTATTTCCATCTCGGGATTAAGCGCCCAGGTTGTTAGGTCTCTAATTAGCCTTAACTCCTCGCTTGAAGTCTGGTTATGTCCGTATCCCCAATCTGAATACAAGGAAGAGATAATCACAGTACCCGCGCCGTAATTATAATACAGAAGCGAAGGCATTGCATTTTTCGTTCTGCCAAGCAGAATTTCAGCATTAGATGGGTATTCGGAGATATAACCGTCAACATTACAATTCATTACCTGTTTTGTCTGTCCTGATAAAACTGGATGCCACTGACTCAAATACGCTGCATTCTTAAAACATGATTGGTCTTCATTCCATCCATATCCATCGATATTTCCCGGAAGAACGGATAAGTCCGAACCATACTTCTGAGTTAACACTAATAAATTTCCGCCATTTACAACGTAATCTTCTAAATTTTGTTTAAATTCTTGTGAATTGAAACCGCTAAGCGCTCCCGAACCTATTACAACAAGAGGCACTTCATCAGAAAGTAAGGTATCAGGATTTTTCCAGTATGTAAAGTCTGAAAAGACAGTTTCAATTGGTATTCCATACTTTCCAAGTAAATGCGCGTAACCTATTGTCCATCCGTATATGAATATACCAACCTTATCAGGATTACCGAGAGTATCATCCGCTAAAGTTATCGTAGTAGCATAATTGCTTGCACCCGGAGATTGATTATCATCAGGATGGTCTTTTTCCTTTTCTAAAGAAGCGGAATATCCTCCAACGGTAGTCCCGCAAACATTACCCGAAAAAGTTGCTTCCAAATTAACCGAAATTCCTCCTTCATTACAGGCTGTAACTGTGAACCCGGTATTCTGACTTTCACCGGCAGGAATGGTAAATGACCCTTCTCCACCGGAAAAATTAAGTCCACTTCCGGAAACTGATTTTGATAATTTGCATAAAACTTCTTTTAATAATTTACTTCCATCAATGGTAATATTCCCTTTCTTAGATTGACAATCTCCCGGGTTCTTCAATTCGAAAAGATCGGCCGCGGGAGCGAGAGAAAGATCGAGAGGGGGGTTTTCTACTGTGAAGTTGAAAATATAGTCTCCTCTCGGTTCGCCATCTTCGTTACCGTCAAGGTGAACCCCGGATGTATCTTCTAATGTATCTGAAACGGTTATCGTATATTCTTTACAATAATTGAGCATCTCCGTAAGTTCTAAATTAATTGTATTTTCATCCGCCCATGAAACATTATATCCAAACGAAGGATAAACACTTATTGCTACGTCTGTAACCCCCTGATCCATGGGTTTGGAGAAGGAGAAAGAAATTGTATTAACGTCAATAGGAATATCATCAGCATAAGAATTAAAAAAACAAGCACTTCCTGCTCTAAAGGCTGATAAATTTAATGAATTAGACAAAACAAACTGTTGTAATGAACCACCACCCTCCTTCTCAACACATTTCTCCTTCACAACAGGAGCATCATTCTCAACTTCAACCTCAATCGATTCTGGATCCATTTGCCCTTTTGCATCAGTTGCTATCACCTTAAGTGTATACTTTCCATTTTCCACATCGGTTGTATTCCAACTAAAAACAAAGAAATCATCTCCGTCTACGCCTTTCGTTTTCGGGTAAGCTGTGGCTGAGTTACATGCCGTTCTCGGGTCATAACTTATTGTTCCTATATTTCCTTTTTTTTCATCATTTGCGAGTATTTTATCATCAATATAAAGCTCACATTTGTTTAGATCTTTATCCTTCGTAGTTAACACATATACCTGAATCTTTATAGTCCCTCTAACCTTATTCCCATCTTTGGGAGTGATAAATTCTTTGAGAGTCGGGTCACCAGAATCATCATAGGGTATATATTTTAGGGGATGTGGGCCTTTTTCAGGATTCTTTCCGAAATCAAAGTGAAGATGAGGGGAACCTTTGCAACCTGCATCTCCTGCATGTCCAATTAATTCTTTTGGTTTAACTTTTCGTTTAAAAGTGCCAGCAACATCTTTACAATGAAGATATCGAGTAACCGAAGGTGTCCTTCCTTTGTGTACAATCCTAATAATATTAAGATCTCCTCCATCATGATAAGCCATTCCTGAATCTGCCGCATATATTTTTGTGCCGTTACCTCTTATATCGACACCATAATGCCATCTCCACAATTCACCAGACCTGTGTCTTGGTCCAAAATCTCCCGTAATGAATTTATTTTCCGTAGGCCATTCCCATGGGTACAAAGTTAAAGATAGCAAAAAAATCAATATGAAAGCGATAACTATTTCATTTCTGCGCATTGTCTCCTCCAGAAAGTTGATAAATATTAAGAGTATCTTTGTGTAAGTATGACATCAAACTCCCGTCTCTTGAAACAAATAGATTTTTTCCGTCAAAACTTTTCAGTATTTCTCCCGTATTTGATTTAATAATATATATTTTATTATCACCCGCAATTTTTCCCTCAATTATAAGATTAACATCACCTAAGCTGTAAAAAATTCTGTTCCATGTTAATCTTCCTTCCTTTTCCCATAGGATTTTCCCATCAATATTCGAAAAAAGAGTAATTACACCATATTGATCAACTACTGCAAATTCACCAGAACTAGAAATCCTGCTAATCCTTGGAACTTTAGTTTGAGACTTCATTTTCCATTTTAATACACCGTTACTAGAAATCGAGTATATATAACCTATGTCTTTATGCTCCCCCTCTGCCGTTATATCTCCATATGCGAAAAGAATACTCCCATTTTTAGCAGTAGTCAAATCAGGTCTTACTTGCGCACCTTTCCAAGGAGGCAAGTCTGCATTCTTAATGATTGTCATTTCCCAACGGGTCTCACCTGTTTTAGTATCAAACAGCCGTATCTTTTTATCATAATAGACAGCCAACGAATCATCGCTAACAAAGGAAGCAGTAATATAAAAAGGAGGAATTTCTTCCCATCTATTAACATCGGTCGGAGTAAACTTCTCCCACATCTTTCTACCTGTTCCCGTTTCATATACTTGTAAAGATGGGTAATCACTATTATAGGATGGAATAAGAGCAATATATTTACCCGTAGGTGAGGTTACAGGTATACAATCGTCATAATAACACGTTATTTTTGATAATATGGAACCATCCAATTTCCCAGTTATTAGCTTAACCGCCCCCGCAGAATACCCACTTTCATCCCCCTTATATATAATTTTATCATCAAACAATTCTGTCCAAGATGCGTCGAGTATTTCAGGATCAATATCTACAGCGCTTCTTGTTTTCTTGAAGGATAAAACTTTAGTCTTCGGATCTTCCGAAATATTCAACATCCTTACATCCGAAGCTCTGGTTAGCCCTGCTTTTTTAGGAGAGTAAAGCAATATTTCACCATCTTGAGACATCAAATAATCAGATACGGACTCTATTTTATGAACCAACTCAATTTTCAGCTCACCAATATCTGCAGAAACATCAACGGAATCGATAGTTTCCTTCACATTCTCTACCTCCGCCTTTGTCGCCATTCCAAGCAAGAAACAAAAAGATAAAACCAATAAAA
>CAZRYJ010000178.1:0-3749 GCA_964604245.1 uncultured bacterium
GAGTGGGAATATGCTGCAGGCGGAGGTCGGAGGAGCAAGAGTTACACATACAGCGGAAGCAATGATGTAGATAAAGTAGCATGGTATTGGAGAAACTCTGGAGATGAATACTTAACAGGAGTTTGGAACTATCCTGTGATAGAAAACAACAATAATAAAACAAAATCTATCGGTGTCAAGAAACCCAACGAGTTAGGGCTTTACGATATGTCAGGTAATGTAAGGGAATGGTGCTGGGAATGGTACGGAGAATTGGAGAGTAATAGCGGCTCTCTCCGGGTTTGGAGGGGCGGCGGTTGGCTCGGCGCCGACTACTGCTGCGAGTCGTCCTTCCGGGGCAGCTACGAAGCGAATAGCAAGGGCCCCGATCAGGGTCTTCGTGTGTGTCGCGGCAATTAAACGGGAACAAGACAGACCAAGCATAATCGAAAAAATCGCCAGATTGCCTGAACCCTCGGGATTCGGCAAGAAGGGTGAATGCAGAACCTGTCAAAGACATAGATAATGATAAAGTTAGATTCAAATATGTGCTGAATAGCAAGAAGGATTTTGCAATCTTGAGGGTTTTTAAACATATCCTTTTTCTTTTATTATTGATTACTATCGCCTGCAGGCGGCAGAAAAGTACTGAAGGCGCTATAATTTTGTTCGATGCTTTTAAAGAACAGGCCTGGTCTATCAAAGATACCGGTTTTGCCGGATATTCTTCATTAAATCTTTTTCTTAAAAATCTAGGGTTTAGCACCGCAGAAAATCATAAACCATATAAGGAAGTTCTTCCCAATCTTGATTCTAAGACGCTTTTTGTAATCGGAGTGGCTATGGAAGCCAAATTCACTAAAAATGAAGTAAAAGATATACTCGATTTTGTGGGTCGCGGAGGGAAGTTACTGGTTATCGCAGAGCATGATAATCAGTTCGGATCTGCGGATTTCTTAAGACCTCTTATAAACGCCGCAGGGTGGGAAATAAGCAATGGTAGGGTTGTGGTAGAAAGCGATACCTTTCCGGGTACGGCCGGCAGATGGATCATGACCAGTTTACCTTCAATAGGGGAGGGTCCCGTCCTGCTCTGCGCGGCGGATCTAACAATAATCAGGAAGAAAGGCTGTGAGGTTCTTCTAACTTCAGTAGACGGAAAGCATATCGTTGCGGGACTGGGCAGTTACAAGAAAGGACAAATAGCAATACTGACTGATTCGGAATTTCTATGGAACGCGAATCCTGATTACAAGTGGAAAGAACTTTATCCGTTGTCTTTTTGTGATCCTAAAACCAGGGCATTCATAAAAGATTTAATTTTCAGAATTCTTACTCCAAAAGAATTATCAGAAGAGTTGAGTGATTTTTCTCTTTCAGAAAACCCTCAGAGCTCGAAAAGGGTTTTTGTATACGGGAATGGAGGAGATTTTCACAACTATTCGGAATTTTTAGCAGCATTGAGTGATGCAAACATATCGGTTTTTAAGTATCAGGAAGGAATGAAAATTGCCCCCAAAGATAGAGTAATTGTGATTGCACCCTTAAAGGGAATTCCGCAGCAGGTTATAGATGAGCTGAGTAAATCTGAAAAAATGCTTATTTTTGGAGATATGTATTCAAGCGTTAAAAGCTATGCAGAATCGTGGAATCTCTTTTTTAAACCGTGTAAAATATATCCCGTACCTTATCCTATAAACCCATTTGCCGAGAAATACGGTGTCAGGTTCCTTCCTTATTTCGGTGTAAATTTTGAAGATAATGAACATGGAAATATTTTGTATGTCCCCGTTTTTTTTAATAAAAAGCGTCTTTATCTTCACAAAGCATGCGCTATTGAACTCTTAACGGGAAATAAAAACAATAAAATATATTTTGAGAATTCTGAAGAAACATTTGCGTGCAAAGCGGGATTGGGCTTAAACCAACCCCTTAAATTTAAAGACCCAAAGGATATAGAAAACCCTGACTTTTTAATTGCCACTGATAATGTATTGGCAGTTGGAGATAGCGATATTATTACCGATGTTTTTTTTCGTGATGCCCAGCGAAGCGGTTTTTTTGAAATGATAATTAGATTCCTGAAGACAGAAACAGATAAAAATTCAGATGATTAGTAAATCGATATATATTTTAAAACATTCTTTTTTTAAATTTGCTGTTGTGGGTTTTCTGGGAACTATTACCAATCTAACTATTTTTTATATTTTTGTGGATATTTTAAAGTTATGGGCAAATGTAATCGCTGTTATAGCCTTTTTGGTGGCTGGTGCGCAAAATTATACCTTACATCATAAATGGACTTTTAGAAAAATTATGAGCGGTGAGAAGCTATCTTTTTATGGTTGGATTAAATTTATTATTACCACATCAGTTGGACTTGGAATTAATCTTATTATATTAAATTTAATATTATACTTTTATACTGTTCCTTATAAAGTGATTGCGCAAGGGTGCGGAGTTGCTTTTGGAATGGTATTTAATTATCTGGGGTCTAAGCGGTTCGTCTTTAGAAAAACCGATATCTCTGAAGATATCCAGAGCTAAAAAGTCCTTTTGGAATTAAACTTTACTCATATGATGATTTTTATTGATTATTTAGAAGCAGAAGTGTCGATTCTCATTTTTTATTGTCTTTTAACCATTCTTCGAGATTGAAGGAATAAATCCAGAGCGGCAAAGCCGCTAAATTCAAAAATTAAATATCAAAAATTAAAAAGCAAAATGACAAATAAACCTGTCTACAGGCAATGCACAGACAGAAATGCAAAAATTATCCCTACTAAAAACACATTACGTTTTCCGCTAACTACACACATCCCCCATAAAATGTAAATAAAAAATTTGAGGAGAGATGGCGTGAAGCGGTTTGCGGAAAGCGGGCAACGATTTTTGATATTTGTTTTTTACCCCGCTTTACCACTTTTTAAGACAAGTAATTGATAACCATGCACATGGTGGAGTTTACATTATCAGTAGCTTTGACGCGTTAGGTTTTCTGTGCCCTCTTTGGCGAAAAATTAAAAAGGGAATTGCGCGGGGTAATCTTATATAAATTGGCGTAATTTGTTATTCCTTTGTCTTAGTAATAAATTTTTTACAAATGCAAAATATCATCAATTCTATCTTATTGTAAATCAATAACTTATGTTTTGGAACGGTACTTGTATATATTATAAATGGTTTTTTGTAATTTAGCGGACGTTAAGTAAAGGTGGTCAAAAAAAACGTTTTAAACCTTATTTGAAAGCTTAATTTTTTATACAAAATCCTTAATTTGGATATACTTTAATTACATGTCCACAAAGATGACCGGGCAATCAAGGTAATCCATTTGCTTACCAATAAATAGGAAAAGAGGTCTCTTGACTTTATAGTAATATATTTTATTTTTAATTATAAATTTTAATATAAAATGTTGGCTATTATTTAAGTTGTTTGTTATTTAGAGAAGAAATTAAGCAAATTATTTATTTGGTAAAGTTAGAATATTCGGTTATTTTATTGCATCGATACTGAAATGCAAAATAAACATTAAGTAAGAAGGAGGTAAAAAGCTATATGGAACTATTTGAGGAAAGAGTAAGAACGGATTTAATTATCACCCAAATCCTTGTAGCGGATAAGAACAAATTTATTTGAGTTGCCCTTCCTTTTGGTTATTAAGGAGGGAACCCCTTCGAAGGAAGGAGGGATAGGAAAAATAGTTTTATTCTTTTCGTAACAAAAACAACAATAACAATAAAAAATCTAAGGAGTGAAAAAATATT
>CAZRYJ010000179.1:0-3711 GCA_964604245.1 uncultured bacterium
GGACTTGACAGAAATGTGATTTTCCGTAGAATATTAAAGTATGTTTTTTGGTGGGGTGGGGGATATTTTAATCATTTTAATAATTTGGCTGTTTAACTAAATTAAAAGGAGGTTTAAGATGTTTAATCGTAGAATATCTTTTTTATTGGTTTTATCTTTTTGTTTTTTATTCGGAATGGCGACAAAGGCGGAGGTGGAGAATGTGAAAGAGGAGGCTGAATCAGAAATTACAACGACTGAGTCTGATAAGGGTTATAAGATTGAGGTATCTGGAGATTCAGATAAGCAGGGGGAGACTAAAGAAATAAAATTTGTTTCTCCTGAAGGGAAGGTAGTTAAGACTCTTGAAAAATATTGGTATAAGAGAAATGTTAGTGAAGCAAAAGGGAAATGGATTACAGAGGTTGATCATGTGGCTGGAGTTGCTGAGAATAAAAATGCGGTGCTTTTATGGAAAGGCAAATACAGTACAGACTATGACCCTCGAGGTGTAGAAGGTCCTCACGGTAAAAAACACGAATATACTGTCGAATTATTAAATAAGAATGGAGAAACTGCTTTCAAGAAAGATTTTAAGGCATATCCTCACGGGGAATTGACTATGCCTTTTTGGGAGACAGGTATATCAGAAGATGGCTCCACTTTTTTTGTATTTTATGAAGATAGTCTTGGTCTTTTCCATATAGAGATATATAACGCGACCGGTAAAAAATTGGCAGAGGCAGAACATTCAGACAAATTTTATGGTGGTATGCGGATGCAGATTTCTCCTGATGGTAAGATATTTGGTGCTAAGATTTGTAAAAAAGGCGCAGGTAAATATCTTTTCTTCCTCGATGTGGAAATAGGAGAAACTAAAATGGTTAAGGCTGAGGGGGAGGTTAATGGTAAGAAATGGAGTGTGAGCCATTCATTAATTGAAGATAAAAAAATTCATTTATCTGGAGGTTGGCATTACATTGATAGAGCGCAGTCGGCAGTGACATCATTTGGTAAACTACCCAAAGACCTTTCGACTCTTTTCGGAGATAAAAAATGAGAAAGCTTGTGTTGATAATTGCTGTTTTCGTCACATCGCTTTTTTCTCAAGAATTACCGCCTCCAGTTCCCGCCCCAGTTCATATTACGGATGATTATGGACCAAGGAATTTGAGTGGTGAATATGACTGGCATGGTGGTATTGATTATAGGGCGAGTCCAGGAACTGCCATAAGGGCGGTTGAAGGGGGTGAAATAAGTGTAATTGATAGGGGTAGCAGAGCTGGTTGGTACATAAGGATACATGGGGCGCATGCTTATTGGACATATATGCATTTGTTTTCTGATAATTCTAACCCTACGAGTGGTAACTGGGAAGCTGTTAGAGATACACTTATAGATCCAAATACCGGACAACCAAATCCTTCAGCACCAGTTCCTATATTTATTCAGTGGTCTGACAGAGAAAATCGTATAGCGGATAATGTATTGGTAGATTATGATTATCGAGGTAGGCGCATTCGACATAATGGGGGTTACATAATGGGCGAAAACGGTGACACATTGTCCGCCTCGGGAAGTGTAGGGGATCAAGATACTATTGGACCCAGTGGGAATTCGGGAGGAGTAAATCAACATCTGCATATTTCAGCGGCAACAAGAGATGATGATGTTTATGATATTAACCCTCTCTATTTCATTTATCATTCAGCCCCCCGATACTCAATAGATATTATTCAACCGGCAGCTGACGCGACTTTTTTCCATCTTCCCGGAGTTCCGGAAGGACAACAGGTAAACGAAAGGATTGGGTTTAGCCTTAATTCAACTTTAGGTGCTGGTGAAGATGACCAAGATTCAGATCGTATGTTCATTTATTTTTTTAAACCCGATACGATTCGTACCTTCGATAAGGCACATCTATACTCGAAGATTGTTTATGGAGGTTTGCCTCCTGGTGTTGAAGATTCGATTCCGTTTCCAACTAGAATGAGACGTGAAGCGGAAGCAAACAGAGGCTCATTGGAAGTGTCTGGTGTTGATCCTCAGGGTGCCCCTCCGGGCGACGATGATTTGTATTTCATCGGAGGATTTTCAGAAGGAGGTTTTCAATTCAATTCAAAAATAAATAAAGCGAAAACAGGCGACGCGCTTTTGAATAAGTGGGCATCCGCTGATAATAAAGTGGCGAAGTTTAAAGACGGATGGACTGATATGGTAGTGAGGGCATATAGTATTAGAAATTGGATATTTGAGAAAGAAAGACGCATCCTTCTCGACAATTTCGTTCCATATGTTTATGCTGTTATGGTAACAAGTGGTGGAGAAGTAGTCCATAACGCTATGTGGCTGCTTAATGCTACTCAGGATAGTTTAAAATTAGATGAAAAAATTAATAAAAATGTCTCCCCAGGTGATACACTTAAATTTAAAATATATTTTTCGGAAATGATGGATACTACTAATAGGAAACCCGCAAAACTTAGAAAATCATCCAAAGAATTGGATATTGATGGGGATGCTAAATGGATTGATGAAATGACATGGGAGGGGTCTGTAACTATCCCTGAGGATGATGAGGATTGGAAGGAAGGAGAGGCTGTAGTAAACATATCCTGCAGAGATATTGCAAGACATTTACCAGATAGAAGTCCGGGACAAATAGCTAGGCGCAATGATGATGGTATGTGGGAAAATTACGATGAAGGAGTTGATGTAAATCATAAATTATATATAGGTGAGGCTCCGATTGTGACTTCTACCGACCCTTCCGATAAGACAAAAGAGGTCCCCATAGATAAATCTCCAATTACCATTGTCTTCTCTCAATCAATGGAGCAAACTGCTACTCAGAATGCGGTTTCAATTGTTTCGGAGAGAGAAAATAAGATATCTTTTACTTCTTCGTGGAAGGATACTGTTACTCTTGAAATTATACTTTCAGATACTCTTGATTATTGTCTGGAATATACATGCACAGTTACAGATTCAGCAATTAGTAAGGATAGCGTAAAACTCGATGGGGATGAGGATGGGGAAGCAGGTGATAATTATATTTTCGAATTCACAACCGAAAGTCCTGAGCTTAGCCTTACGTTGACTCCCGCAACCGATCTTTTTGAATTGAAGAACCCGGGGAATTGTCAATCAAAAACAGGTAATATTACCATTGATGGAAGTAAATTATTAAAAGAAGTTTTATGCAAATTATCAAAATCAGTTTCCGGAAGCGGACTTAGTTTTTCCGGTGGAGAAGGTTCTTTCACCATTCCTGCAGGGGGAAGCCAAAATACGGATTTTACGGTCACAGCCTGTAATGAGGGAGGAATCTCGGTTAATTTAACCGCAACTTCTTCGAGTAATGTTTGCGCGACTACTGCAGGAGGATATTCCGCTTCTTTAGAGAAAGAGAAAGACCATCCTGACGATAATCAGTCTCCAGGGAAGATGGAATATCCGACTCCTTGGATTACCCGTACACAACCTTCACCCGCTAAAACTCAAAAATTAAGAGCCGATTCGATTCTCCCCGTAGGACTTCCAGATATCGGTATCCTCCTTTCAGGATGGGTTGATGGGTATGGGCATATTCTCGGAAGATATGGTATAGAGACATTGCCCATTAAACCTGATTTGAAAATTCTTAATAAAACACCGCATACAGCTTACGGCATACGGCTGACTGCTTAAAAATATTTGAGAAACAAAGATTATTGAGATTAATATAAGGAT